>JAYUXI010000062.1:0-5318 GCA_043753085.1 Myxococcales bacterium
AACGGCATCGTGCAGCTCCTGAATGCCAACCCGGCCGTCGCCAGGTCGGGTGGATCGAGCAGGCCGTTGTTCAACACGGTCAAGAACATGATGACCAACGGCTTCAACGACCTCGGCAACGTGGGCACCACCGCCAGCGTGCCGATGCACCAGGCGTTCGTGCTGATGTCGAACGGTGCCGGTCGCGAAGACGCGCTATCGAACGGCGCCGGTGCGCTGCAGATCCAGCAGTACGCCACCGACGGCCGCTTGAAGCAGGGCGATTCTTCGAGCCTGAAGATGCCGCTGCCGATCATCTCGATCCATCTGCCCAACAGCACCGCCGGCCTCACCAACAAGTACATGGCGAACAACGACACGCAGTTCATGCAGTCGCTCGCCAATCCGCAGATCGGTGGCCTTTACAGCATCATCCGCGAAGGCCAGGGCGGAACGCGCGGCGCGCGCATCGTGGCCGCGGTGAAGGCCCGCTTCAACTCAATGTGGGTCGTGAAGTGGAAGCTCTCCTGCCTCAACCCGAGCGTCGAGCAGTCGTTCAACCTCACGTTCAGCAACACCAAGCAGGCCATCCAGCCGGACGGCTCGTTCAAGAACGTGCCCATCGGCGTGGACCCCTCGCAGTGGCCACTCGACATCAACGTTGCCGCTTCGCAAGCCGAAGCCACGGCCAACCCGCTGCACCCCGGCGGCACCTTCAAGGTGTACGGCACGTTCTGCTGGGCCGGCGACAGCAAGCGCGCCGAAGCGTACTTCATCCCGACCGGCATGCAGTTCGACCCCAATCAGAAGGCCGGCGGCATCGCGGCAGCGCAGCGCATGATGCAGAACCTCATCGCTCAGAACATGCGCGGCAGCGCCACGGACGTGAATGCCACGTTCGCCACGTTCGAGGTCCCGGACGACGACAAGCTACTCGAAGGGACCGGCGACAACATCGTTGCCCGGCTGGTCATCTTCGACAACCGCGCCAACCGCGCGAGTGGCATGGAGGCCAACACGGTCCTCGCGCTCAAGGCCGGCAAGAAGCCCTTCAATTTGATCCTCATCGGCGGCATCGCCGCCGCGGTGGTCATCGTCGGCTTGCTCCTTGCCGTGCTCTTGCGCAGTGGCGGCAACAAGCGTGGTGGTGGCGGTGGCGGTCACCCACCGGTCTACGCCGGGCCTCCCCCGGGTGGCGGCTATCCGCCGCAGGGCGGGGGCTATCCTCCGCAAGGTGGCGGGTATCCGCCGCCGCAGGGTGGGGGCTACCCTCCGCCCGGCGGCTACGGCGGCGGCGGCGGCTACGGCGCAGCTCCGATCCACGACGCCTCGGCCGCGCAACCCATCGTGGCGGCTCCCTATGTCGCTCCGGTCCTGCCCGTGGCGGCGCCAGCCGCGCTGCCCGAGACGGGAGGGGCGCACCTGGCGCCCAACTTTCCCGCTCACCGGCGCCATGGAAGCGCGGGCGCTGCTGCCTCCGGTCAATCCGTATGGGGTCAAACGAGCTAACGTGGAGTGTGCAGGCCAGCGCATGGGCTTGCCGGTCGGGGTCGAGGTCCGCGTTGGGCGCGATCCGACTCGCGTCGGTCTCCTGATCGAGGATCCGCGCGTCAGCGGCCTCCATGCGACCCTGCGGTTCGATGGGCACGACGCGTTCGTGCGTGACGAAAGCTCCAGCCTCGGCACCGACGTCGATGGCCTGCGGCTTGCGGCCGGGATCTGGCAGCACGTTCCGGCGCACGGAATGGTCCACTTCGGCCCGGTGGCCCTGCGCGTGACGGTCGAGTGATGGACGTCCCCCTCGAGCTCGCGGGCAAGACCGATCCGGGTCGCGACCCGGACAAGCAGGTCAACGAAGACCACTACCGCGAGGGCAAGTCGCGCTTTGGTCTGCTCGCGGTCGTGTGCGACGGCATGGGGGGCCACGCCGGCGGCAAGGAAGCCTCTGCGATCGCCACCGCCACCGTGTTCGAGCAAATCGAGGCAGCTCCCGAAGGCGTGGGCCCGGCCGACGCACTGAAACACGCCATCGAGATCGCCAACCGCAACGTCCATGCGCTCGGCCAGTCGGCTACGCATGGCCGGCCTGGTTCTACCATCGTGGCGTTGCTTTTCCACGCGGCTGGAGCGGAGGTCGCCCACGTGGGCGACAGTCGCATTTACCTGGTGCGCGGCGTCGAGTGTGTGCAGATTACACGAGACCATTCCGCCGTGCAGCTCATGGTCGACGCCGGCGTGCTCACACCCGAGCAAGCCAAGGTGCACCCCGAAGCCAACAAGATCACGCGAGCACTCGGCATCGAGGCCGAGGTCGAGGTCGAGGTCCGGCCGCAGCCCTTCGCGTACGCTCCCGGCGACACATTCGTGTTGTGCTCCGACGGACTGTCCGACCTGGTCGACCCGGACGACTTCGTGCGCTTGGTTGGCGGTGTCCCGCTGGCGCAAGCCGCGGGGCAGCTGGTGGACCTGGCCAATGCGCGCGGCGGCCACGACAACATCACGGCGCTCCTCGTGCGCGCCAAGGGCGCCTCGAGCGGCAACCCCGAGCTGCGCACGCAGGTGATGCCGGCGGCTGGCGGTTCCAGCTCCGGCGTCGCCAAGACGTTGATCGGCGAGCCCATCGTGGCGCACGGCCGTCAGCTCGCTCCCACCATGGTGATGGAGCCCGAGCCGCAGCGCGCCCGCGTTCCCAGAGCGCCGCGCGCCGAGGCACGGCCGGCTTCCACGGCGCGCGGCAGCGGCACACTCGTCATCGGGCTGGTGCTCGCCCTGTTCGTGCTCGCCATCCTGGCCGTGCTGCTCTACCTCGAGATGAGTGGCCGCCGCGGCCGGCACCGGCAGAGCGCGGTGCCGGGTCTCGTGGTCTCCGTTCCGCCCCGGTCCGACAGCCTCCCCATCGAGCTGGATGCAGGCGCGGACGACGACGATTCCGACGCTCACGTCCTCAGCGAGAAGCTGCTGCCCATGGGCCGGCCGTCCGGCGATACGCAGCGCAACCGCGCGCCGCCGAGCCCGACCCCGAAGCCCCACCCGCCCGAGCCCGACTGAGGCTTTCATGCGCTGCGCGAAGACGGTCGAGTTTCGGTTGTCTGAGTGACAGCAAGTCTCGAAATTCGTAGGATGCCGGCCAATGCTTTCTGGTGCATCGCGCGAACAAATCCGCATCGGCAGTGCGCCGGACAACGAAGTGGTCCTGCGGGGGCCAGGCGTGGCGCCGCATCATGCCCGCATCGTCAAGCAGAATGGCGCTCTCTTCTTCGTCTCCGAAGGGCACGCACAGAGCTCCGCCGGCGGCCAGCCGGTGGACCCCGGCCAGCCGGTCCCGTTCGACTTCCGCACCGAGTTCGCGGTCGGCCAGGTGCCCGTGCCGCTCGGTCATCCCGACATCGTGATGATGCTGTTCTCGCGTGGCAGCGTGCAGGCACCGCCGGGAACGCTGCAGATCGGCCGTGACGGTGCCAGTGCGTCGCTGGTCATCGGCCACCCGGCCGTGAGCGGTCGCCACGCGAGCGTGATGCTGGATCGAATGATGGTGATCGACCACGGGTCGACCAGCGGCACGTACGTCGGAGGTCAGCGCATCCCTGCCAACCAGCCGGTGCCGCTCGATCCGAACGGCGCCGTCGCCTTTGGTCCGATCCCCGTCCCGGTCGGGTTGCTCGGCGCCTGGCTGCAGGCGTCCGCCGGTGACGGCGGACTGGCTCCGCCGCCCATGCGCGCCGCTGGCCCCATGGGCGCGCCGCCCGCCGTGCCACCCGGCGGAGCGGCGCCCGAAGCCGGCGGCGGAAGTCGCAAGCACCGCACCGTCATCGGCGAGCTCACCATGGACGGAGTCGGGTCGGACATGGTCACGATCGGTCGCACCCCCGACAACAAGATCGTGTTGTCACATCCGCAGGTGAGCTCGAAGCACGCGCGGCTCGTGCGCGAAGGCGACAAGCTCTACATCGAGGATCTCAAGAGTGCGAACGGCTCGTTCGTGCGCGGCCAGCGCATCCCGCCGGGCCAGCGGGTGCCGGTGCAGAACGGCGAAAAAGTCTTCATCGGGCCGATGCCGCTGCTCATCCAGGTCGGTGGGCAAAAGCTCAACGTCGTCGTCGAGGACGTGCAGGCCAACTGGGCCGGCCGCCCGCTCTACGAAATCGAAGCCTGGGATTTGCTGCTCCAAGTGCAAGACCGGGACAACCCCTCCGAGATGAAAACCCTGCTCGACCACGTGTCGTTCAAGGCCATGCCGGGCGACATGATCGCCCTCATGGGGCCGTCGGGCGCAGGCAAGACCACCTTGCTGCTCACGTTGAACGGCTACATGCCGCCCACGTCCGGTCAGGTTCGCATCAACGGCGAAGATCTGTACTCCGTGTATGATGCACTTCGCGGCTCGATTGGCTACGTCCCCCAGGACGACCTCGTGCATCCAGAGCTCACTGTCTTCGAAGCGGTGCGCTACTCGGCCAAGTTCCGGCTCCCGCCCGACTTCTCCGAGGAAGAGATCAACCAGCGGGTCGAAGCCACCTTGCGCGATCTCGGCCTCGAGAGCCTGCGCAACCTGCAGATTGGCAAGCCCGAGAAGAAGGTGCTCTCCGGCGGTCAGCGCAAGCGCGTCAACATCGCGCTGGAGCTCGTCACCGATCCCGTCATCGTCTTCCTCGACGAGCCCACGTCTGGTCTGGCGGCGGACGACACCACGTCGCTGATCAACTTGCTCGCGGATCTCACGAAACGCACCGGCAAAACCATCGTCATGACCATCCACCAGCCCGCGAAGGAGGAATACGAGAAGTTCAATCTTGCCTTCATCATGGGTTACGGCGGCATCCCGACGTACTTCGGTCCCACCGGCCACGACTCGTACCACTTCTTCGCGTCGCTCCTCGACCGCCCGCAAAGTCCGTATCGGGCCTTCTCCACGAAGGCCGACGCGGGTCCGATCGACAACCCGCGCGACATGTTCGACATGCTCAACGTGCGCGAGAAATTCGTGCACGAGGAAATGAAGAAGCGCGATCCGAACGTGCCGAAGAACACGGCGCGTCTCGAGGCGGCGCGCGGTTGGCGGGGCGAGTTCTTCCAGAACCAGAACACGGTCTTCCAGAAGATGTATTCGGGGCGCCGCGCAGTGGGCACCGAGCCCACGGCACGCGGCGTACCGGGTCGTCCGAACGTGGCGCTGGTAAGTCAGCTCATGCTGCTCATCTCGCGCTACTGGAAGGTGAAGGTTCGCGACCGCGCGGGGGCCGCCATCTTGTTCCTGCAGGCGCCGATCATCGGCTTCATGCTGCTGTTCGTGTTCGGCAACCAGCGCACGTCGGTGCCGTTTTGGTGCCTTGGGGCGCTGC
>JAYUXI010000063.1:0-2108 GCA_043753085.1 Myxococcales bacterium
GGTCGCCGCCGCGACGTTCGCCGACCCACCGTCCGACACGCGCCCGAGGATGCCGCCGGTGCCGGGGTTCGCGCCGACGAGGAACCGATCGTGCGCGGCGTCCCTGGTCAGGGCCCCCCTGCTGGTCCTGCACGACCGCGTGGAGACCCTGACGCCTGGTGCAAGCGCGCTCATCAGCTGCTGCTTCTTCGCGACCGGCGCGAAGGCATCGGTGGTGGTGGGCACCGTGTCACCGAAGCGGTCGAGCACGTAACCACTGGAAAAAAGCGTCGGGTACCGCGCTCCACCCTGCGCCGTTCGGGTGGTCTCGCTCGCCACACGCACCGCGCTGTAGAGAATCCTGATTTCGCCCGCGAGTCGAGCGACGCGACGCCATCGAGCTGCATCCATCGGCACGACTCGGCCGTATATCCGGGTCGTTGGTCATGGCGCCACACAGACGCAACGTTTCGCGATCGGGCTGCGACGCGGGTCGTCGCTACAGCCCCGGCCGTCCCGGGACGCGAGGCGGCTGCAGTTGACCCACCGCGCCAAATCTTTTCTGCTTAGACCATGGACTATCGCGGCCACGCGCATCACGAGCTGCGGGAGCGCCGCATCGCCGAGTCGAGCGCGTAGGAAGAAGAAGCGAGATTTCGTAGCAAGCGGGGTCGGTCGAGGAACGGTCGGCAAACGGGCGAGGGCTCGGCAGTAGTCGCTCCAGACCCGAGGAAAGGTCGGAGGAGACGCCAGGATGGTGCAGAGTGCACGAGAAAGGCGCGTTAGCACGGCACGGACGGCGGCGCAGGCGGTGGCTACCGCGCCCACGCCGGCGTGCTCTCTCCGGTCGGCGTGCCCGTGCTGCGCGTCGTCACTTCGGGCGAACGCATCGCCACGACCCAGGCCCCGAGCGCCGCGGAGCTCCTCGACGACGAGGACGAACAGGCCGACGCAAACGATCCGCGGCACCGCCGGGCGTGACGTCACGACTGGATTTTGTGGCCCTCACTGCACGAGCGCGCCAGCATGGTGGCAATCCTCTCGCACGAGCGGAAGACCTGGCCGAGCCAGCGAGAAACCATCAGAGTCACGGCATGCGCTGGTGCTTGGTCTGTCTTTTCCCGCTGCTGGCATGGAGCACGCTTGCTGCAGGCTGTACGTACGACGCCGAGGTCACCTTCGAGCGACGGCCCGACCTTGCCATCGTGGATTCGCCCACGAGCCGCCGCGGCGACGCAGGTTCGGCTGGGCCGCCGGCGCAGGCACGCGAGGTCGAGGAGCCGCCAGCGGCCGCAGGCGAGCCGGACGCCGCGTCGGCACCGGCCGACGAACCGCCACCCACGGAGCCGTCGAGCGAGCCGAACGACTCGGCGCTGGACGGTATCGTTGGCGCCCACAACGACGTGCGCAGCGCCGTGATCCCCACGCCGGACGTGCCGCTCGATGCGCTGGTATGGTCCGAGTCGGCCGCGGCGGTGGCACGCGAATGGGCGAGTGGCTGCACGTTCGGGCACAACCCGAACCGCGGCAGCCTAGGCGAGAACGTGTACGCGGCGTCGGCGGGATACGGCAGCACACCCGACAGCGTGGTGAAGAGCTGGGCCAGCGAGAGCAGTAACTACGACTACGCGAACAACGATTGTTCCGGGGTGTGTGGACACTACACGCAAGTGGTGTGGCGGGCGACCACCGCCGTCGGCTGCGCGGTGCAGACGTGCAGCAGCGGCGGTCCGTTCGGCGGGGGTAGCTGGGAGCTGTGGGTGTGCAACTACGCTCCCCCCGGTAACTACGCGGGCCAGCGACCCTACTGAGCCTTTGGCGGCGCGCGTAGGAAGAAAAAGCGAGATTTCGTAGCAAGCGGGGTTGGTCGAGGAACGGGCGAGGGCTCGGCAGTAGTCGCTCCAGAGCGCGAGGAAAGGTCGGAGGCGACGCCAGGATGGTGCAGAGTGCACGAGAAAGGCGCGTTTCGCGGCGCATTTCTGGCTCAGGACGCAACGCTGCCTTCGCGCGACGGTTCTGGCGCGCAGTCGCCCTCCGACGCTCGTAGCTGACGCCGCGAGACAACACGGCGCGCACACAGCAAACGACGGCATGTACCGATCCGTACGTGGTGGTCGACAAGGCAATCA
>JAYUXI010000064.1:0-2106 GCA_043753085.1 Myxococcales bacterium
CGCGGCGCACCAGGGCTACGAGGGGAGCGGCGATCGGTTGGGCGCTGGCCACGTCGGCGGCGTCGGACTTGGTGGCTGCGAAGGTGGCGAAGACCGCACCGGCGGGAAAGCCAGCCAGCTGCTCGCCCGCGGCGGCGAGAGAGGCGACCGGTCGAAGCCGGATGCTGGTGGGCGGGTTCGTGCTCGAAGCCCGTAGCCGGGCGTCGGCGACGATCCAGGTCAAGGCGCCCAAGCCGGCGGGCCACGCAGCATCGAAACGCGCTGTGAGCTCTTCGGGTGTGCTGCGCGAGGTGCGCATGCCGAGGGTAACCACGAGCGACCGGTCGAGCAGATCGCCCGCCGTCGCGGCGTCGACCACCGAGGTAAGGATCACCGGACGGGCCGCCTCGAAGACGGCCAGATCACGGTTGGTGTAGAGCGCCCGCCGTTGCATGGCATCGCCCGTGGCCAGGCAGCACAGAGCGTCGCTCTCGGCTTGCGAGATTGCGCTGAGGTTGTCGAAGCCGAGCACGTGAGCGCCCTCGGCGAGGATGGGCAGATCGTCCACCTTGGGCAGCCGCTGCAGCACGGGCCGATGGTCGTCGAGGAAGCGGGCGGCAAGGCTCGCGAGCACGCTCTTGCCACTGCCTTGCGCGCCGCGCACCACGAGGCAGGCGTAGGGAGCCACGGGACGTAGTGCCGAGGCCCACCAGGTGAAGATCGACACGGCCACGCGGTTGGTGGGCGCTCCTACCGCTGCGATCGCTTCCCGCAGCGCACGCGCCGCCTCGGTTGCGTTGACCGGGAACATGGGCACCGGCAGCGGCTGGGTACCCATCGTGCGAACGAACGCAATCGGCGCCTGGTTCTCCACCACCGACTCGCCCGGCGAGATGCGAATCGCGCTGGCGTCGTCGGCGCCGAGGTCGAGCCACCACGCGCCGCCGCGCTCGGCCACCCGAATGCATGCGTTCTCCTTGCGAGTGCAGCGGGCGCCGATCAACCGAACCAGCGCCTTCATCGCGCCATCGGAGACCGCCTCTCGCGTCTCGTCGTAGGCGTCGCGAGTAAGACGCATCGCGAACGCCTCACCATCGATGGGTAAGGAGCGGCCTTCCACCTCGGCGTACACCCGCCCCGTCGGCGAGCGGAACGTAGGCCAGCGGTCAGCCAGCTCCACAAGCCGCACGAACTTCGTACCGCCGTCGTCGTCGTCGCGGCTCTTTCTTCGTTTCCGCGGCCCAGCGCCAGAGGTCGGCGCAGCCACCAGCACCACGCCCGAAACAGGGCGCTTCGTGCTAGACTTCGTCTAGAGCTGTCCGCTCATTTCGGCCGTCGTAGTCCCCACTGCGGCGGCTTCTTTCGTTGGCGTCGGAGAGGCGTCGGAGCGCTGCCAGTGCCTGTCAATCGGCCGCGCAGCTGCCTCTTGCGCTGCCATCTTTGCCATCCCGGCGAGTGCCATCGCTTCGATGTTCGGGTTCATGCTGCCACCCCGCGTTCGAGCAAGTAGCCGCTCTGCGAACTGGCCTGCGTGGCTTCGTTGACCTTGCGTTCCACATCTCGCGGATGCCACGGCGGCAGACAGCGCGGATTGTACTCTGCAAGCAAAAGCCCCATGGCTTCGGGGGGCGACAGCTCGAAACCGCGCACCATGGCCAGTGCCGCTCGCCAAAGCGCTCCGTGTCCGCCCTGGCCCGAGACGGCCGCGTCCATGGCCGCGAGGTACTTTGATGCTCTCTCAATCGCGTCGGCGCCGCCCGTGCGGATGCTCGTCGCGCGCACGGGCGAAACATGAAGCTGGCCAGCTTCTGATTCTTGCTCTGCGCTCACCATGCAAGCGAGCGCATCGTCGACTTCGAGAGGCTCTGGGCCTCCATTCCAGCTCACCCCGTAGTGCGGCCGTTTCGCTGGCACGTAGTAGCGCCGAGACGCGTCACGCGCCGCCTTGTCCGACTCCACACCGCAGCCAGCCAGAACCCCCGCCACGAAGCGCCAGAGCACACCGTGTTCCGCCACCGTGTGTGGGCGCGAGGTGCGCACCACGATCCGCATCTTCTCGACCTCCGGACCGTTTGAGTACGAAGCGTGCGCGATGCACGTGATCGGCAAGCTCGCCACCACGTCGGC
>JAYUXI010000065.1:0-2105 GCA_043753085.1 Myxococcales bacterium
TCGAGGTGGCACCGCGCTTCGGCGCGCGTACCGACGCAGCACTCGCATGGACCCGCGAGGCTTTCGTCGCACGCGTCGCCGACTCGTTGGAACGCGCGCGATGACGACGCCTGCCGACAGCCGGAACCTCGCACGGCGAGCCAGCCTGCGAGCCGAGCTGTTCGAGCGTCTCGAACGCAGCAACCTCGACCTGGTCACGGCGGTCAAGATGATGCGCAAGATCACCGGCCGAACGCAGCGGGAGTACGTGCCGCGCCACCTCGACGCGCGCTCACTGGTGCCTGGCCTGTACTGATGGAGCCTAGGGCGCGCCGGCATCTGTGCCCGCTTCCGCGGAGCTGCAGGTGGGCGTGCTGGCACCGTCTTCGCTCGAGCACATCCGCCCCTCCTCGCAGAACTGCCCGACGGAGCGGGCACCGCTGCGACACGAGTACGCAGCGTACTCGTAGCCAGGTATCTGGCTGCAGTACCACCCGTCGGCTTTGCCGTTGCACGAGTCGAGGTCGGGGTCGATGGTCTCACAGCGGATCTTCGCTTCGCGCCGGTTTCCGGAATCACCCACGTCGACCCCGTCGGTGCCCAGACAGCGCTGCGGCGAGATTGGACCGGCGTCGTCCTCGTCTTGGCAGAGCGTGATCTCGACGAACGTCTCGTCCTGGCAGACCACGGCGGCGTTGGCCTGCGTCAGGCTGCAGAAGGAAACGAGACCACGCTGGCCGCGGCACGGCGACTCGGTGCCCGCGTCGGGACCGGAGCAGGAGATCCCGTAGTTGGCGCTTAGCTCGGCGGCGCCGAGCACACCGACGGCTTGCCAGGCGCAGCCGATGACCTGCCGCGAGTAGCCACGGTTGCGGGCGATCAACAGCGACTTTTGCGCCGCGTCTCGGAACGACGAGTACGGCCTCAGCTCGAAGCGGTTGAGCGTCCAGTAGAGATCGCGCGAACGCTCCCAACCGAGCGGCGTCCCGTCGATGGGCGCGCCGTCTTGCGGGTTGGTGGTGCCGACCGTGACGGCGTACCACACGAGATTTGGAATGCCCGACAGCAAGTGCACGCCGCCGCCATCGTCGTTTCGTTGTCCGAGCCCGGCCAAGATCTGGGGGATATCGTCCACGTGCGCGGCGTGGCGGAACTGCCGCGGTTTGGCCATGTTGCGAATCACGTCGTCGAACTCGTCGCCCACGGAGGCGGGATCGCTGCCCGGTAGCGTGTCGTGTTCGATGATCTGACCGAACACGTCGGAAATGCTCTCGTTCAGGGCGCCGGACTCGCCTCCGTAATAGAGGTTGGAGGTGCGCTCGGTAATCCCGTGGGTCAGCTCGTGGGCAACCGTGTCGAGGTCGGTGAAGGGATAGTCGAGACGACGCGGCTTGGCTGCGTTGAGCGTGAACACCATGAAACCATCACCGAGCCACGCCGCGTTGAGCCCGGTGCCCGGCCAAAAATCGCGCTTTTCGCTGCCATACACGTAGGCAACGAGCGCTCCGTCCGGGCCGGTCTTGTTGCTGTACGAAAGCCGGCCGAGCTTCGTGCGGTACCAGGCTTCGACGGTCTGCAGCTTGGCCATCACGTCGACCGCCGTGCCCTCCCCACCGTTCGGGGCGTCCGGCTCCCAGTCGTTGGGGTCGGTCGACTGGACGACGCTCTCCGGGCCGGTTGGCGCGGTAAGACTCGGGTCGGCCGCGCGGACCTCGACCGACGTACGATTGTTCGTGCTGGTGAAGCGCATCGCGTGGGGCTGGCCGGCTGGAACGGCATCGATGTCGAAAGACATCGGCACTCCCGTCGGCCCGGTTCCGGTGGCGCGCAGCGTGGGGTACGCATCGATTAGATCCAGCAGCTTCCCCTCGACGGCGTCCACCGTCGCGATCCGGGGCGTGCCGCCAGCGACGACGGGCAGCCGATACGCGAGGTGCAGCTTGCCCGTGTGTCGGTCCAGCGTGGGTCCGACCGTGCCAGGACCGTTCGCGCGGATTCCCAACGCGGGCTCGGCGGCGATGGCATTCCGAAGCGCACCGGCCTCGTCGAAGACGAGAACCTGGGCCGCGACGCGCGAGAGCTCTGGGTAGAACGGGCCGCTCACGTGGTCGACGCCGCCCTGCGCA
>JAYUXI010000066.1:0-2103 GCA_043753085.1 Myxococcales bacterium
CGCGTGTACCAGCAGGACGCGATCACCACCGACCAGCGAGTCCGGCCAGACGGCAAGATCACCGTGCCACTCGCCGGTGAGTTCCTCGCGCGCGGCAAGAAGCCCAGCGTGCTCGGCAAGGAGATCGAAGACAAGCTGAAGGGCGTACTGGTCACGCCGGTGGTCACCGTCACCGTCGAGCAAGCCGCGCAGGTCACCGTGTCGGTGCTCGGGCAGGTGCGCAACGCCGGCGCCTTCAACATGGACATCGGCGCCAACGTGCTGCAAGCGCTGGCCAGCGCGGGCGGCCTCAACGACTACGCCCGCGAAGACTACATCTTCGTTCTTCGCCGCTCGCTCGATAAGCGCGTGCGCTTTCGCTACGCTGATCTGAAGAACGGCGACAAATCGAGCATCGAGTTCGGTCTGCAAGCTGGCGACGTAGTCGTCGTCGAATAGGAAGGCGCGAACATGGGTCTCTTCGACAAAGACGAGCACACGCTGTTCAAGCCCGCGGGAGGTCCTCCCGGTGGCGGCGGCAGCGGCGGTGGTGCTGGCGGACAAGCGGCGGCCTCCGGCGGCTACCGACCGCAGGGTGGCACGGGCATGGAGGACGACGATGCCGGCGCCTCCCTGGGCGAGCTCGTGAAGTTCTCGTTCAACGCCTCGAAGCGTCGCAAGGTGCTCTCCATCGTCGTCGTGGTGGTCGGCGCCGTGCTCACCACGGCGGCCGTAAAGCTCGCACCGCGCACGTACCAGTCCACGGGCGAAGTCCTGGTGGTCAGCCCCACGGAAGACACGCCGGGCGGCTGGAACCAGGAAAACAAGCGCCAGCAGCTCGAGTGGGAAAAGCAGGTTCGTTCGCGCGAAACCATCGACGGCATCGTGCGCGACGCGCAACTGGTCGAAAAGTGGGACGACACGCGCCAGCCGCACCGTCGCCTGCTCGACGACATCAATGCCAAGATGGGCGACAGCCCCCCCACCGCCGAGCAGAAGTTCGGCGCCGTCGAAAGCATGCTCGAGAACATGTTGAAGCTCAACATCGACCAGAGCACCGTCAGCATCTCGTGCGAATGGGCCGACCGCGAAGCGTCCCGTGACATCGTGCAGGCTGCACTCAGTCGCTTCATCGACAAGCGCTATCAGACCGAGGTCGGCACCATCCTCACGCGCATCAAGCCGCTCGAAGATCAGCTCGAGACCTCGCGCTTGATCCTCGAGCGCATCGACCCCGCGCAGGCGCCGCCGAAAGAAGCGCCCACCGAAGCCACCCCGGCCGAAAAGCTCGTCGTGGTCTCGAACCAGCCGTCTGCCGAAGCGTTGGAAGCCGGGCAAAAGCTGCAAGGTGCGCGCGACCGGCAGCAGCGCGAAGCCGGCCGTCTCGGCGAGCTCGAAGGCGCGAAGCAGCAGAAGATCGCGCGCATCGAGGCCGAAAAGGCCGAAAAAGGCTCGACGATGGGCGCGGCGCATCCAGAGATGGTGGCGCTGTCGTTCCAGCTCAGCAAAGCCCGCGAAGACACCTCCGATATCATCGCGGCGCGCTCTGCCAAGGCCCAGGCCGACGCGGAAGTGGCAGACCTGGCAGCCAAGGCCGGCGTGGCCATCCCGAAGGTGCAGCGATACGCGCCGCCAGCCCCGGTCGCCAAGAAGATGGACGAGCTCACCCTGCAGCGGATCACCGCCGCGCGAGACGAATACAACCGCAAGAAAGACGCCCTCGACAGCGAGAACCTCAAGCTGCGCGTGGCCGAGGCGGCGTTCAAGTCGAAGTACCAGATCACGCGTCCACCGGACGTGCCGATGGTTCCGAAGAAGCCGGTCGGTCTCATGGTCGGCCTTGGTGGCGCGCTCGCTACCCTGTTCGTGATGCTGGCGCTCGCCACGCTCCGAGATCGCAGCGTCGGCATCTTCTTCGAAGCCAAGCACGTGCGCGACCGTTTGAAGCTTCCCGTTCTCGGCGACATTCGCGAAGCCGACATTGCAAGCTGATCGCGGCACGACGCTGTGACCTCCACGCACCCGCACGTACCCAAATCGGCCAACTCGTACTGGGCGTGGCAAAGTCGGGTACCATGAAAGACGATGCCTCAGGATCCGGTTTCCCCCCTCTCGGACGGGCTG
>JAYUXI010000067.1:0-2095 GCA_043753085.1 Myxococcales bacterium
CGCTTTTTTCAGTGACTACCTCTGGAGCGACCCCAGGTTCCCGCAAGACGGCCTGCGCACCCGCCCCAACTAAGCCTGGGCCCGGCGTAGCTCCACCCGCATGGGCATGGATCCATGCGGTCGAAACGTGGCCGACGGCGCGGGCACGACTGTGCCGAGCACGTGGAAGCGTGCATGGTACATCATCGTGGCCAGTACGATGTGGCCTTCCAGCAGCGCGAACTGCGCACCGATGCACACGCGAGGGCCCGCTCCGAACGGCGACCATGCGAGGCGGTGCCGTGCTTTCTCCTGCTCTGGCAAGAAGCGATCGGGGTCGAAGCGCTCCGGGTCGGGGTAGATCTCGGGACGGCGGTGCAGCGCATAGGGCACCGCGAACACGAGCGTGGGCTGCTCGAGCGCAACGCCGCCCAGCGTGCACGGCGTGACCAGCTGCCGGCTGTACATGTAGACCGGCGGGTACAGCCGCAGCGCTTCCTTGAAGACGCGCAGCGTGAGCGGCAAGTGCGGCAGGTCTGCCGCGGTGGGCGCGTGGCCGAGCGCGTCGATCTCGGACTCGACCTGCGCGCGGATCGCCGGGTGCCGGGCGAGCTCGTACATGACCCACGCCAGCGCCGTGGCCGTGGTCTCGTGGCCCGCGACGAACAGCGTGAGGATCTCGTCGCGAACTTGCCGGCTACCCATCGGGGCGCCGTCGTCGCTGCGGGCTGCGAGCAGACGCGAGAGCAAGTCGTCCGGCGCGTCCTCGCGGTCACGCCGTTCGCTGATCATGCGCGCGACCCGGTCGTCGAGAAGGGCGATCGCGTCGCGCAGCTCACGACCCCGGGCGCCGAGCGAGAACAGCGGCGTGCGCAGCCGCGTGGCTACCCGCGTGAGCATGGAGTGCGCGCGACCGGTGGCGCGGTCGGCCAGCTTCTCGGCCAGGCGCCGTCCGACCGCGTGGCCGACCGAGAAAAAGCTGGGTGCGTTCTCCGAGGCCCAGTCCAGCGCGACGGTGAGCGCGTGGCCGAGCTCATCGGCCTCGCTGAAGGTGTCCGCGTCGAAGAGTGTCTTGCCCGCGATGCTCATGGTGACGCGGGTCATTTCGGTTGCAAACTGCACGGTGCCGCCGTCCGTCCACTTGGCGGCGGTGCGCTGCGCGATGGCCTGCATCTGGTCGACGTAGCGACCGAGCTGCGCGGGCTGGAAGAGTGGCGCCATGACCTTGCGCTGGTGCCGCCACAGCTCGCCGTCGCTGAGAAAGAGTCCGTCGCCGCCGATCGGGCGCAGCGCGAACTGAAGCACGTACGACTTGGTGAAGCACTTGGCTTTCTCGACCAGGAGCTCGTGGTGCAACGCCGGCGTGTTGACGATGAGAATGTGGGCAACGGGCGAACGCAGCCGCACGAAGTCGGGAGATTCGGCGGCCAATCGTCGAACGAATCCGTAGCGGTCGGCGTTGATCTCACGGGAGTGACCGAGCAGGCCCGCGCCGCCGGCGAGGTACGGCACGTCGGACAGCGAAGAGGCGCCACGCATGACCAGCACCCTACCACGTGGTAGCGTGACGACGTGGATGCCCAGCAGCTGGAGCGCGCGTTCGAGCGTGGAAACTTCGCGGCGGTGCGTGACCAGGCCAACGCCATGCTTTCGGATCCGAGCTGCAGCGAAGTCGATCGCGCCGTCGCCCTCGACTACCGCGGCCGCACCCAGCCCCCAGGCGCCGCTCGGTTCGCGCTGCTCGTCACTCTCTTGCTGGTGACCGTGCTGTCGGTGTACTACGCCTTCGTGCGCCGCCACTGACCCGCTACGGTGCGCCGCAGCGCCGCATGATTTCGGTCTCGTCGGCGAAGGCCACGTGCGCGTCTCGGAGCGACAGCTGCAGCGCATCACACCGGCCAAGAGCGTAGTCCAGCCTCGCTCGTGCCAGCGCGGGCCGCGTCTGCGTGCGGCCGACGTGCACGACGAACGAAGCCAGGCAGACCAAGACCCCCGCCGCCACTCGCACGCTGCGGCCAAAAGGTGTATACTGCACCGACCTGCGAAAGAGAAGGGCGCAAAACCCGCCGGTGAGCGCGCCTCCCACGTGGGCGTAGTTGTCGACATGCACGCGTCC
>JAYUXI010000068.1:0-5284 GCA_043753085.1 Myxococcales bacterium
AGGACCACTCGATCTGCGGCTACACCGGTCAGCTCAAGAACATGACCCACGGCTGCAGCATCAACCCGCACGACTTCCACGCGCGGGATGGGCGGCCCCAGATTGCGCAGATGTACGCGCAAGACGTGGTCAAGTCCCGCGTCCGCTTGTGCATCAGCGATGCGTTCAAGGTCATGGCCGACGGCGGCCCGCTCTGGAAGCAGCCGCAGTTCGTCAAAGCGTACGAAGCGGTCCTCGCCTCCACCGACCCGGTCGCGCTCGACACCATCGGCTGGGGCATCGTCGAAGAACACCGCAAAGGGTTCGGCATCAAGAGCCTGGCCGAGGCAGGCCGCGAGCCGGTTTACATCAAGGCCGCAGAAGGCCTCGGTCTCGGCATCCACGACCGCAGCAAGATTCAGCTGAAGAACGTCGTGCTCACCTGAGAAACCGAACGGGTGCCACGCTCAGCCCCCGCTCATCTCGAGCCGGGCGAGCAATCGTGCGAGGTCGACCTGGCCGCTGGTGCGGGTCTTGGCGTAGACCTGCCGCAGCTGAAAGCGCACGGTGTTCCAGCTGGTTCCGAGCGCCACGGCGACTTGTTTGGGCACCAGGCCTCGACCCACGTGCGCGGCCACCCTGGCTTCCGCCCGGGTCAGCCCGTAGGACAGACGCATGCGTTCCTCGAGCGTGGCGCGGGTGGTCTCGACCGGCGAGCACAGCAACCGCTCGCCGATCTGGATGGCTCGACCGAGATGCGGGATCAGGCGTTCGACGAGCACCTTCTGGGAGTCGGAGAAGCGGGTGCGCGGCGGTCCCATCACGCCAAGGGTGATCAAGCGCTCCGGCGTACGACTGATGACGGCGCCCACCAGATCGTCGAGGCCATAGGGCTTGCTGAGGTCGTTGTAGAATGCACTTTCTAACAGATCGCGCCGCGGGCAGATCATGTCGCCATAGCCAGCCGTTCCAGGCGTGAGCTGCCGCGCCCGCATGGCCCATGGATCCTCGCGCCAGTAATGTTCGACGTAGGCGGCGTTGAACTTCGCCTCGAGACCGACCCACCGCTGGGTGAGCTCGCTGGCGCGCTCGATGCGGATCCCCGCGGCCTGCGCGCCGCACAGTCGCGCGACTGCGTGTAGTGCGTCGTCCCAGAGAACAGGTGACAGTGCCGCCGCGTAGATGAGGTCGACGGCGTCGAGAACGGCAGTCACGCAATCCGGCATGGGACATCATCTTAGCAAAACGCCATCCACTTGGATGATGTCCGTGGAAAGTCGCCGTGACATCCCACGTCTCCGTGCCGCTCGGCGTACCGCCTCGCCGACGTGGCCATGCAGTTCGCGCGCCGAGCACGGGATCGTGGTTGTTCGACCTGGCGGCGGGGGCGTAAAACCGCCCCATGCGCACCCACCTCGAGTCCTGGCAGGCCCTCGTCACCCACCAGAAGCAGTTCGGAGCCACTCTGCGCGAGCTCTTCGAGCGCGATCCGGCGCGCGCCGAGCAGCTCTCCTTCGATGCGTGTGATCTGCATGTAGATGCGTCCAAGCATCTGTGGACGAGCGAGACGAAAGCGCTGCTCGGCAAACTCGCGACCGAATGCGGCGTGCTGCCGCTGCGCGACGCCATGTTCGCCGGCGATGCCATCAACGTCACCGAGGGCCGCAGCGTGCTGCACGTGGCGCTGCGCAACGAAAGCACGCGCCCGATGCTCGCCCAAGGCAAGGACGTGATGCCGGACGTGCGCGCCGAGCTGGCGAAGATGCGCGAGTTCTCTACCGCCGTGATCGACGGCACCCACCGTGGTCACACCGGAAAAGTCCTGCGCAACGTGGTCAACATCGGCATTGGTGGATCCGATCTCGGGCCGAAAATGGTCGCCGAGTCGCTGCGCCCTTACTGGAAGCCGGGGCGCCAGGTGTACTTCGTGTCGAACGTGGACGGCGCGCACCTCGCGCAGACGGTCGCAGAGCTCGACGCCGAAGAAACGCTGTTCTGCGTGGCGTCGAAGACGTTCACCACGCAAGAGACGATGACCAATGCCGAGTCGGCGCGCACTTGGCTGGTCGAGAAACTCGGCACGGACGCCGCCGTGTCCAAGCACTTCGTTGCACTATCCACCAATCTCGAGAAGGTGAGCGCCTTCGGCATCGAGCGCAGCTTCGGCTTCTGGGACTGGGTGGGCGGCCGCTATTCGGTATGGTCCGCGATCGGCTTGCCCATCGCGCTCACCATCGGCATGGAGGCCTGGGGCGAGTTCCTGGCCGGCGGCCACGCCATGGACGAACACTTCCGCACCGCGCCGCCCGAGTCGAACGTGCCGTTGCAGCTCGGGCTGCTCGCGGTCTGGTACCGCAACTTCTGGGGCGCCAGTACGCGGGCCATTCTGCCGTACGACCAGAGCATGCACCGTTTCGCCGCGCACCTGCAGCAGCTCGACATGGAATCGAACGGCAAGCGCGTGAGCCGTGAAGGCAAGACCATCACCGACTACGTCACGGGGCCCGTGGTGTGGGGTGAGCCTGGAACCAACGGACAGCACGCGTTCTACCAGCTGATCCACCAGGGCACGAACTTCGTCCCGGCCGACTTCCTGCTGCCGCTCGCGACCCATTACCCGCTCGGTGATCACCATGACAAGCTCGCCGCCAACTGCTTTGCCCAGACCGAAGCGCTGCTCCGTGGCAAGACCCTCGAAGAGGCCACCGCCGAGCTCGTGGCGAAGGGGCTTTCGCACGACGAGGTTGCGCGACTCGCCCCGCACAAGGTCTTTCCCGGCAACCGCCCCACCAGCACCATCTTGTTCCCGAAGCTCACGCCTGCGGTGCTGGGGCAGCTTCTGGCGCTGTACGAGCACGAGGTGTTCGTGCAGGGCGCGATCTGGAACATCGACAGCTTCGATCAGTGGGGCGTCGAGCTGGGAAAGGAGCTGGCGGGATCGCTTCTGGCCGAGATCAAGGCCGGCCGTGCGGAACCGGGGCACGATGCGTCGACGCGCGGGTTGCTCGCGCGCTACCTCGCCGCGAAGCGGGCTTGACTCGCTGAGGGTCAGCGACAGACGCCAGTGCAGGGGGCCAGCGCTGCGCCTTCGCGGATCCAGCGCGAGAGCAGGCGGCGTTCGTCGAGCGAGAGTGGTACTTCGGCGGCGTCCGGCGGCGGCATCGGACCACCGGGCAACAGCGATTGGAAAAAATCGCGCTCGGCTGGACCGGGATCGGCCAGGATGGGGAGCGGCGGCACCGGCTCGGGCCGCAGCATATCCGTGCAAAATGCACGTGAGTCCATCGTGCCGATGTCACGCGCGAGCACGCTCGAGAGCAGCGCGCTGGTGGCGGCGCTCGGCGGGTCGAGCAAGGCGCTGCTTGCGCCGAACACGCTGGTCGCGGGCGCGGGGATCGGCAGCGCGTCCCGGGCACTGCCTCGCGAGAGCTTGCCGAGCGCCGTCGACGCCACCCCGTCGGCCGACGCCAGGTCCAGCCCGGACGTGCTGCCGTCGTGGCAGCGAGCGCACGCCTTGGTCAACAGTGGCTGCACCTGCTCGCAGTAGTCGACCGGCACCACTACGGCCGCGTCCGTCGTGCGGGCGCGCACGAAGAAGGGGATCCGCAGCGACTGCTCCGGCGTGAGCGTGCCGCCATCGAGGGCGCGCACTCCGCCGAGGAACTGATCGGGCTTCGGGATCCCCAGCAAGAGCGTGTAGGGCTGGTCGACCAGGAGCCAGTCTTCGGGCGACGCGGTGGCGCTCGCCAGGGTGACCGTGCGGGTTTCCGGATCGTAGACAACCAGCGGGTTGGGCGTGCTCGCGCCAAACCCGTCGACCACGGCGAACGACTGGCGGGTGGCCGTGCGCGGGTCGAGGTAACGGTCGAAGGCAACCACGATGGCGTCGCCTTGGCCGAGCGGCCGGTCGGGGCCTACGGAGACGCCGACCACGTGGACCGGTCTGGTGCGCGTGGCGGGCACAGGCACGCCGCGATCGCAACCGATCGCGGCGACGCCGAAGCATACGACTAGAAGCTCAGCTGTCGGCGTACGTCTTGAGCTCGGAGCGCAGGACCTCTTCATTGACGCCGCTCCGGATGTGGTCCTTGAGGATGTCGGCGAGCGAGATCAAAAGCTCGTCGATGCCCTTGTCCTCGATGAGCTTCTGCAGGAGCTGCTTCGAGTCGCGGGTGTCGTCTTCACGGAGGTACGCGCGGACCTGCTCGAGAGAGATCTCACCCTGAAAGTCGAAGTACATGTTTTCCAGCAGGTACCGAATCAGCTCTTTCATGCGGAAATCTCCTCCGTGACACTCGTGACCCACCTGGCGGGCAGCCCACGAAGGGCGGCGGCTCGGGAGAGGCGCGGCCAATCACAACTGGCTGGGTCCGTCAGGAAAAGAGGCATGGGACACCATGCCAGCGCCGGTGTCTTTACGCCGTCGGATCGAGTTTTTGCAACCCCCTTGTGATCTCTCGACACCCTGCTCGCCTCGCCTGCGGCGAATGCTCGACACCTGCGGCGAATGCTCAGCGGCAGCGGTCGAGCGCGGCTGACTGCAGCTCGTGGCAGGTCAAGCATGGGCGCGGGTTTCGACCGTAGGCGCGATCGCACGAGGCCGAGAAGCCGGTCGGGTGCGGATTGAACCCACCGCCGATTCCTTTTCCACCGTGGCACGCGACGCAGTCGCGTTCGATGTGGCAGCTCACGCACGCGTTTAGATTGCGAGCCGCCTCCTGTGCGTGATGCTGCGGGCCGCGCGGCAGATCCGAGAACACGCTCCTGGGCGGGTGGAACCGCGAGGACTCGCGCGCGCTCGAGGGACCGCTCTGGGAGACGCCGAGCCGCTGATGGCACTGCAGGCAGAAGCTCTGCTCGCGATGGCAGCTCTGGCAGTTCTGCGCCAGCTGCCGCGATTCGATCGCGTGCATCGAGAGGTAGTCGTTCGGATGGATCGAGCGCGGCCGCACCCGGCCGTCGTGGCAGTCCGCGCAGAACTCTTCTTTGTGGCAGCTCGCGCACAGCTTCGCGTCGTTCGCGGCGGCGGCCTGGTGGTGGCGGACGAAGTCGGCGTCGTGCGCGGCGCCCTTCATGGTGCGATTGGGCACCAGCGTGCCGCTCGCGAAGTGCGTGGCCATGATCACGGTGCTGGCGCCCTCCGCGCCGCGCGGGGTGAGCCGGCCGGCGGAGGCCTCGGTGAGGTGGCAGGTCGTGCAGGCGCCGCTGGCGGGGTGGGTGTTGCGGGTCGGACCGTCGCCGTCGTGGCAGACCAGGCAGCCGGGCATGCGGGGCAGCTGGTCGCGCGTGGCTTTGGCCAGCTTGG
>JAYUXI010000069.1:0-2094 GCA_043753085.1 Myxococcales bacterium
GCGGTGCGCGACCTCGTGCACGGCGTGCTGTTCGGAGTCATCCCCGACAGCTACCGGGGGCGGAGCGCAAGAAGGCCTTTCGCTGCGCGTGACGCGTAGTTAGAGTGTCGAGGTCTCATCCAAGGAAGAGGGTTCAATCATGGGCGCCAATGTTCTCCAGTTCACCGACGACAACTTCGACAACGAGGTTCTCAAGTCGGACGTTCCCGTTCTCGTCGATTTCACCGCGACGTGGTGTGGGCCGTGCAAGGCTCTCGCTCCGGTGATCGAAAACCTGGCGGCCGAAGGCGGCACCACGTTCAAAGTCGGCAAGCTCGACATCGACGACGCAGCCGGCGTCGCGCGCAAGTACCGCGTCATGAGCGTGCCCACGGTCATGGTGTTCAAGGGCGGACAGGTCGCCGCGCAGCACGTTGGCCTGACCAACAAGGACACTCTGCTCAAGCTCATCCAGGGCGTGGGCTGACCCCCGCAGCATCCTGCGCGAAGCGAAGATCACCGACTTTGGCCTCGTCCGAATGACGGATTTTCCCACCAAGGTCGAAATCCCCGAGATCGGTCCCGCCTCGCACGTGGTGCGGCCGATGACCCGTTTCCAGAAGCTGATCTTGATCTTCGCGCTGGGGCTGCATCTGCCCTGGGCTTTCGCGCTCGTCACGCTGTTGCGCTTCCGGCTGTCGCTGGAAGCGGCTGGACTATGCACCACTCTCGTGGTTGCCGGTTCGGTACGCTTGTTCTGGGGTCGCGCGCGCTGGGTCATGGACGACTCGCCGCGCCCGGAGACGCGGGTCGCGCTGATCGAAATGCCGTACTTCGTCCACCTGGCCGCGCTGGTGCTTGGCCTGTTGCCCGCTGTCGTCACGCTGGCATCTTTCGCCCTCGGCTACGCCACGCCGCTGGCGACGGTCTGGGCGTATGCGGTTTCGTACGGGCTTGCGTTGTACGGCGTCTACTTCCGTCGGTTGGCTTTCGTCGTCGAAGATTTCGAGGTGCCGATGACCAACCTGGCGCCTTCGCTCGCCGGCTTGCGCGTCGTGCATTTGTCCGATTTGCACGTCGGCGGGCTGATGCAGCGGCGGCAAGCAATGCGCTGGATCCGCGCAGCGAACGCCGCCCGGCCGGATCTCATCGTGCTGACCGGCGACTACGTCACCAGCGGGGTGGCATTCCACGGCGAGATCGCGCAGCTCGTCGGCGCGCTGCAAGCGCCGCTCGGCGTGTACGCGTCACTCGGCAACCACGACTACTTCGGCGGGGGCGAGCCGATGATCACGCTGCTCCGCGAGCGCGGAGTCAAGGTCCTCCGCAACGAGGGCGAATCGATCCGTCGCGGCGATGATGGCAGCCTGCATCTTGCCGGCGCAGACGACGTGTGGACCCGCCGCGCCGACATGGTCAAGACGCTTGCCTCGTGGGATCGACGCGAGCCCTGCGTGTTGCTCGCGCACGATCCCGATCTGTTCGTGAAGGCGGCCGAGCAGGGCGTGCAGCTCACGCTCTCTGGGCATACGCACGGCGGACAAATCGCCGTGCCGTTCCTGTCGCGCTGGCTGTCGCTGTCGCACCTGGCGCACCGATATCATCAGGGTTTCTACCAGCGGGGCGCCTCACGCCTTTATGTCTCGCCAGGGCTCGGCACCACCGGTCTGCCGATACGTCTTGGCACCGTGCCCACCATCGCCGTGCACGTGCTGCGGCCCGCCGCCTGAGCGGCCTCAGTTCAGAGACGCCAAGTACGCCACCACGTCGGCGATCTCCTGGTCCGACAGACTCGCGAACACAGGCATGCCGCCGCCGCCGTTGATCACCTTCTTGATCGCTTGCGTACGGTCTCCCGCTGCGTCGGACGCCACGTTCTTGCGGGTGCTGCCGCTCTTGCCGTTGGCGCCGTGGCAGTTCGTACAGTTGGCGGCGTAGACGCTGGCGCCGGCGGTGACGTCGCCTGTCAGCGCAGCGACGGTGGCGGCGCGCGCATCGTCCGAGGAGGTCGATTCGGAGCCACAACCCACCATCAACAAAGAGACCGAGACGGCCAGATGATGAAAGCGAAACATGAGGAGCGTCCTTTCGTGTGCGGGATCCAGCTCCCGCGGC
>JAYUXI010000070.1:0-5274 GCA_043753085.1 Myxococcales bacterium
GGCAGCGTGCCGGTGGTCGTCTTCGTGGACTTCGAATGCTCGTACTGCAAGGCGGCGCACGAGCGCTTGCAGAATGCAGCAAAGTCGACCGGCGCCACGCTCGCCCTCGACTACCGGCACGTGCCGCTGCACTCGCACCCGCACGCCACCGAGGCTGCGTCCGCCCAGGTGTGTGCGGCCGAGCAGAACCGCGGCGAAGACGCCGTGCACGCGCTGTTTGCCACCGGTCCCGCGGGCCATGATCTGGAGCACCTGCTCGCGCTCGCGCAAACCCTCGGGCTCGACGACGAGCGATTCACCAAGTGCATGGGCAGCGACGGCACCCGCGGCCGGCTCGCCAATGATCGTCACGCCTTCGTCGACGCCCAGTTCGACGGCGTGCCCGTCGTGTTCGTGGGCACCCGGAAGCTCGACGGCGTCCGCAGTGAGGCCGAGTACGCCAAGGCGATCGCGACGGCGCAAAATAGGTAGCGCACACGCCCGACGGGGCTACTGTGCCGCGCTGATGCGCGCGCGTGCCCTGGCTCTTCTCGCGATTCTTTCCCTCCCCGTGCTCGGCGTCGCGTGCGCCGAGGCTGGTGTCGAGGGCCTGGACGACGACGACGTCCTTCCGGCTCCCGACCCCGGCGACGCGAGCGTCCCGGTTCGACCCGATTCGGGTCCGGCCAGCCCGCCCAGGGGCAGCTCCAGTAGCTCCGGCGGATCCAGCGACGGCGGGAGCAGCGGCAGATCCAGCGACGGCGGATCCAGCGACGGGGGATCCAGCAGCGGCGGATCCAGCAGCGGCAGCAATTCAGGCCAGCCAGACGTGTGCAGCGGCGCGACGTGCGCGGGTGCGACCGACCTGGGGACCATGAGCGGCGACGACGGCGCGCCCGCGAGGAGCACCTCGGGCAACCAGAGCAAGTGGGTGACCGTGTCCGTGAAGGATACCGCGTTTGGTGGCCTCGACATCTCGTGGACCCTGCACTTCGTTCCGGCTGCCGGCGTCGACTACGAGGTCCGCGTGGCCGACGCGAGCGGCGCGTCCTGCAGCACGACCACCGTGGTCGTACCGCCAGCCCAGTACGACACCTACGAGAATCACTGGACCGACGACCAAGTCGGCGTGGACGACGGCCACGACGTGTACGTGCAGGTCAAACAAATCGGCGGCAGCTGTCCGAGCGCCACCCAATGGACTCTCCGAATCGAAGGCAACACCTACTGAGGTCCGTCTCGCGTGCGTACGCGGCCAAGGCGTGGCAAGGTTCGGCCATGAAGCCTGGCGTTCTCTTCGTCTCCACCGTGCTCCTCGGGGCCGCCAGCCTGGCGGCCTGCGGCAGCGAAAGCAGCGAGTTCCCCGAGGGCGCGTCGTCGTCCGGCACGTCCGGCGCGTCTGGGATCGGTATCGGCGCCAGTGGCGGCTCCACCAGCAACGCCGGCCTGAGCGAAGACGGCCAGTTTGCCAAGTGCGCCGAGGCGCGTGACGCGGCCAAACGTCTGCCGCTGCACCTGGTGCTCTTGCTGGATCGCTCCAGCAGCATGTGTCGCTACGACGGCGACGACGAGAATCGCGACTGCAGCAACGGCAGCTCACGCTGGGCGGTCGTGGCGGGCGCCCTCGCGGCATTCTTCGGCAACCCGGAAACGACGGGCATCACCTTGTCGCTGCTGCCCTTCCCGGCCGACGGTGAGCGCACCGCGCAGTGCTCCGCCAACTACGCCGACGGCGTGACGCTCGAAGAAGAACCGCTGCCGAGCGCGTCGCTCGCGGGAGAGCTCGCAAGCGTCCAGCCGCCGAACCGAGGCTACGTCACGCCCACCACCCCAGCCATGCGTGGCGTGCTCGACTTTGCCCGAGCGCTGAAGGCTGGCGTTCCGGCCGACGAGCGCGTCGCCGTGCTGTTCGCGACGGACGGTCAGCCGCGCGACTGCGGCGCGGAGTTCCCACCGGACTTCGGCTACGTGAACGACGACATCGGGCCCGCCGCCAGCGCTGCGCAGTCCGCCGCCCAGAACGACGGCATCGCGACCTACGTGATCGGCCTCGACACGCCGGGCGAGAACCTGACTGCCAACCTCACCACGCTGGCCAACGCCGCCGGCACCGCCCCGCCCGCGCTCATCTCGATCTCGGATCCTGCGGCGGCGGCATTGCAACTGAAGGACGCCCTGAACGCGGTGCGCGGCAAGGCCCTCGGCTGCGAGCTCGTCTTGCCGGCCCCCGCGCCCGGCAAGATCCTCGACCCGCAGAAGGTCAACGTCGTGTATCGCCCCGGCGACGGCAGCGCCTCGCGCATTCTCCCGTACAGCCAGGACTGCTCCAACAAGGACGGCTGGACGTACGACGACGTGGCAGCCCCCACCCGCATTACCCTCTGCGCCACCTCGTGCGCGCTTGCCCAGAACGATCCCGAAGGTCGTCTCGAGGTGGTGCTCGGCTGCGAGACCAAAACGGGCCCGGTCAATTAAACCCGTGGACCCTCGCGACGAAGAACCCGAGACCGCCGAGTCGATCGCGGCGACGCGCAAGATCATGGCGCTCATCTCGATCTCCCTGGTGCTGGTGATCGACGTGTCCGCGTACACCTTCGCGCGGCAGAAACCCGGCGTCTTCGGCGCGATCGCGATACCGATGCTCGTCGTCACGCTGGCGGTCTTCGCCTTCGCTGGGCGCATGCTGATCCTGGCCACGCGGCGCCCCGACTCCGAAGACCCCTGAGTGCCCCGGCAGCGCAAAATAAGTCGATGCCCCGGCAGCGCAAAATAAGATGAGGATTTGTCAGGAGGCAAAGAGGCCGTGTAAGTAGGAAACGTGCGAACTTCGCTTCTTTTTCTCGCCTCGCTTGGGTTCGTCGTGGCCTGTGGCCCGCTGCCGAGCCTGTACATCCACCACATGAAGGCCGGAAGGCTGGCCGAGCGTCACAACGGCGAGAACATCAAGATCCAGCGGCAGGACCCGGAGCAGTACGGTCATGCGCAGCCGGGCTACTTCGCCATCAAGAGCGACGAAGAGTGGAACCAGTACTGGCGCGGCCAGGGCTCGAAAGCGAAAAACCCAGGCGTCGACTACGCGCAGAAGATGGTCTTGATCGCCGCCACCGAGACAGCCGGCACGCAAGCGATCCGCATGAACAGCGTCGTCGAGGACGGCACGTCGATGTACGTCTACGTAGCGGCGACGCGCGCCGGCAGCGACTGCCCCACCCGCACCGAGGGACAGACCAAGCAAGACCTCATCATCGTGGACCGCACCGAGAAGCCGATCCACTTTTACGAAGAGATCACCAACGCCACGTCTTGCGGCGACGCGCCGCTCGCCACCGTCGAGTGCACGGTCGCCGGCAAACCGGCGCCCGCTCCCGAGTTCACCGCCAATCCGGGCGAGGCCGTCGAGTGCACGTCCAAGGTGCAGGTCCGCGGCGTCTTCGCCCAGTCCGATTCCCACTGGACCTGGCTCGAGCACCCGGCCAGTTCCAGCGCCAAGCTTGCGTACGACGCCACCGGCACCAAGGTGAAGTTCATCGTCGACGTATTCGGTCGCTACGGCCTGAAGTTCGAGGTCCGCGACGACGCGGGGCGTCTCGGAGAGAGCACTGCGCTGGTCAAGGTAGGCCCACAAAAAGACGGTTTGCTCGTGCAACTCGGGTGGACCGGGTTCGATCGCAACGACGATCCGAGCACCTTCCCACGCATCACGCTGCTGGCCACCGGCCCCGACGCCAGCAGGCCGGATTGCTCGCTCGACACGGCTCCGAAGCCCAGCTGGTGCGACATCGCCAAGCAGGGCCCCGCCCAGACCACGCTGCGCTTTGCCGGCGCCATGGAAGGCGCGTACCGACTCGCTGTAAAGTACACCGATGATCGCTTCGTCGGCGGTCCGATCGCCTGCGTGCGCATCTTCCTCAACGGTGAGCAGAAACAAGAAGTATGCGACCGTGAGGCGCGCAAGGCCGGCCAGGACTGGACGCTCGGCGCCGTCATCGCCCGCACCGGCTCGCTCGAGCCCCTGCGCGACGATGGCAAGGCGCCCGACGTGACGGCATCCACCGGCGGCACCACCCCGGGCAGGCCGGCAGGCACCAAACCCACAGGAACCAAGCCCAGCGGCACGAAGCCCGCGGGCACGAAGCCCGCGGCACCCAAGCCGGCCGGCAGCAAAGCGGGCAAGCCCAGTGGTAAGCCAGTGTTCAACCCCTGAGAGTCGTGGTAGCTACGCGGCCGTCCCGGTGGGGTAGCCAAGTGGTTAGGCAACGGTTTGCAAAACCGTCATACGTGGGTTCGAATCCCATCCTCACCTCCCCGTTCGGAGGCGTTTCGTTCGCGGTGATTGCGATCGCGCAATCAGCCAGCGGCCACGCTCCATCGTGAGACCGCGCTACGGCGCGGCGAAAGGGGAGAGGCGGGTTGGCGCATCACGATCACGTGCGGGGCGTCTTGCGTTGGCTCGGAACTACTTGCTTCGAGCTGCACCGAAGGGGCATGGTGACTGCGTGGTGACGAGCAAGGGCAAGCTCGAAGTGTTCGAGCTGATCGCCGAGGACGACACGACGGAGAGTTATCTCGCGCGCTGGCGCCGAGACACCTGGATCGTGCTGCGTCGAGGGCGCAGCGAGGCGGCCGCCGCCGCCATCGAGCTGGTCCGGTCAATGGCCGTGCGCATCGCCCACCCGCACGTCGTCACCACGTTCGACGGCGGCATCGAGCTGCCCGTCCTGCTCGAGGAGTACGTCCAAGGCGATCGCCTCGAAACCTGGCTCGTCTCCCTCGAAGAGCGGCCCCTGCCCTGGCGCGTGGCGGCCGCCATCGTCCGCGACGCCGCCCTCGGCGCCTTCGCCATCCAGAGCACCTGCAAAGACCCGCTCGCCGTCAGCGAGCTGTGGCCTGGGCGGCTCGTCGTCGGCTTCGACGGCTCGGTCAAGATCGTCGACCCATGCGCCGAGCTTCGCGGGGCTCTGCCGCCACCCGCCATCCGGACCCGCTACGGCGCGCCCGAGCTCGAAGACCAGCAGCCTGGTCCCTCCACCGCGGTGTACGCGCTCGGTCGCATCCTCGCCGAGCTCCGTCCACGGCTCGACGGCCTTCGGCACGGCTCCGCGGCCCTGGAGCCGCCCCGAGCCTTCGAGCGCATCTTGCTCCGCGCCACCGCTGCCGCGCCTGGCGAGCGCTATCGCAACGCCTCCGAGCTCGCCGCCGCCCTCGACGCTCTGCTCGACGATCCGCAGCCCGTCAAAGCCTACTTCGCCGAGCGCTTCGCCACCGAGCGTCAGGCCCACGCCGTCGCCCTCGACG
>JAYUXI010000071.1:0-5271 GCA_043753085.1 Myxococcales bacterium
TTGCAGCCGGGCGCGCAGTTCGTCGGCGTCGTCCACAACGACGGCGGCCGTGGCGGTCTCGTCGTGCTCACGCACCACCCGGATCGCGCATCGCGCGCCAAGCCGATGGTGTCCAAGGCCCACAAGGAAGGCACGCTGGTCTACGGCATCGTCACCGGCGTCATCAAAGGCGGCGTCGAGGTCGACGTCGACGGCCTGCGCGCCTTCGCCCCGGCCTCGCACATGGACTTGCGCATGGGATCGGACCTGCATCCGCTCCTCGGCCAGCGTCTGCCGTTCGCCGTCACCGAGTACGGCAAGCGTGGTCGCGACGTCGTGCTTTCGCGCCGGCAGATCCTCGAATCGGTGTCGCAGCAGCGCCGCGAAGAAGCGCTCAAGCACCTCACCGTCGGTCAGGAAATCGAAGGCACCGTGCGCAGCGTGGTGCCGTTCGGTGCATTCATCGACGTCGGCGGCGTCGAAGGCCTCGTCCCGCTCAGCGAGATGAGCCACAACCGCGCCGACCAGCCGTCGGACGTGTTCAAGGTCGGCGAGACGGTGAAGGTGAAGCTTCTCCGCATCGACGAGAAGAACAAGCTGTGGCTCTCGCGCCGCGCCCTCGTCGAGGATCCGTGGGCCAAGGTGAAGGGCAAGTACGCGCCCGGCACGGTGCACCAGGGCAAGGTCGCGCGCATCCACCCGCTCGGCGTCTTCGTCGAGCTCGAGCCCGGCGTCGACGGCCTGATCCACCGCGGCGATCTCTCGTTCAAGACCATCGAAGATCCGAGCGAGATCGGCGTCACCACCGGTGCCGACATCGAGGTCGTCGTGGCCCACGCAGACGGCGGCGCGCACCGCATTGCGCTGCACCCCACGCTCAAGGGCGAAGAAGCCAAAGAGCAGCCGCAGAAGATCGCCATGAACAAGGGCGTTCGCGTCAAGGTGGTACAGCCGGAGGCCGGTGGTCTCCAGGTGCGCATCCTCGGCACCACGGGCTGGCAAGCGCGCGGCTACATTCCCGCGATGGCCACCGGCACGCCGCGCGGAACCGAGCTCCGCAAGGACTTCCCGATCGGCAAGGAGCTCGAAGCCAAGGTCGTGGACCTCGACTCGAAGAAGGGCGAGATCAAGCTCTCCATCCGCGCGTTCCACCAGGACAACGAACGCGAGGCGTACAACGCGTATCGCCAGCAGGTGAAGCGCGAAGCCAAGTTCGGCACCTTTGCCGATCTGCTCTCGAAGCACGTGAGCAAAGGCGACAGCTGACGCCTGACTTCCTCGAGATGCTGTGGCGCCACGTTCTCGTCGGCGCCACGGTCACGTCGATCGAGCCCAGCCCGCGCGGCAACGTGCTGGTACTCGCATCGCCGGCATTCGCCGCGAAATTCAAGTCCGAATCGCTTCGGGTCGAATTTCGCGGTGGCGTTCCGCGCGTGGTGCGGCCGGGCGAAACCGTGCAGATTTCGCTGTCGGAATGGCATGTCACGCACACGCTGGTGCTCACTGCCAGCGACGAGCCGCACGTCTTGGCGTTTACCGCCACCTCGCGTGCCAACCCCGAAGAAATATGTATGCTGCATATTTCACCGGTCGGCACCCTGGGTCGCATCGAAACGCCCGCCGGTCAGGTGCTGTCGATGATGAAGCTCTCCAGCGTAGCGCAGTCGTCGATCTTCAAAGAAAATGCCATGGTGCCGACCGCCGAGCTGAATCGGCGCAAGAAGGTCGGCCTCAAGAACCTGCGCACCACCTTGGCGGCGGCGGGCTTCAAGGGCTCCGAAGCCTTCCAGCACCGTGAGCGAGAGAACTTCGCGCAGGCCATCGAGTTGATCAACTCGCGCTGGAACACTCACGTCGGCGTTGCGTTCCACTTCGTCATGCACGTGCGCTTCGGCGACTTTCGCAAGACCAACGTCCGCAGCCTGGCGTCCCTGCACGGGCCACCGCTGCGCCCGGGCTTCCAGCGCACCAGCCACGAGCTCCTCGGCGGCGCCTTCCCAGGCGGCGCCGGAGGCCTCGCGAAACCAGACGAGCTGCACTTCAGCGTCGGCCAGGACACCACTGTCGAAAAGCTCGACGAGCTGCTGCAAACGGCGTTCACCCAGCGCATCTTGCCTTGGCTCGATTCGATCGAGGACGTCGACTCCGCGGTGCGGGTACTTTCCAGCGAGAAGCAAGGCGACCACGAGTCCGAATGCGGCTTCTTGCTGGCCGCGGCCGGACGCCAGGAAGATGCCCGCGAGTACCTGCGCAAGGTGCCGATGGCGCCGGACATGATGCAGCGCAGCCTGAAGAACTACGGCATCTTGCTCGAGCTCTGATGCGCTGCGTGTATTCGCCCGCGGCGCCGCGAACCACATCGCGATGAACGCGCGGTAGCGTCCGTTCCGAAGTGAGCACCATCGTCGCGATCTCCGGGAGCCGTCGGTCGACTCGGCTTCGCTCGGCGCAGGTGCGACGTCAACTCGACGTACGCGCACGTTCACGCGTAGGGGCACGCGCAAGAGTCGATGCCAACCTGCAGTCGCCAGCGATGGGGCACATGTTCAGGCCGTGCCTCCGCCGGGGCTCACGGCGACCAGCGACCAGCGACCGGCGCCGTCGCGCGTCCACACCACGTCGCGCCAGCCCTCGCCGCTGCCAAAGACCTCGCGGACGACGATCTCGGGGTTGCCGTCGCCGTTCAGATCGAACACCGCGACGGGGCGAAAACATCTGCGTTCGTCGGCGCTGCCATGCTCGGTGCGCTCGGTAGTCCACCGGGATCCATCGTACGACGCGATCCAGAGGCCGCCGTCCACGCCTCCCACGGCCAGCTTCTGGCCGCCGGACTGAAAAAAGCGCGTGCCCTTCGTGATCTCGCTGCACGTGAACGGCACTTTGCGTAGCGGCGGCCTGGGCAGCTTTGCGAGCTGCGCCGAGAACGACCCCTGCGCCTTCGCGGGTGCGGCCCATTCGAACGTGGGACCCGGGACGTACGCGGAGTCGCTGGACACGAATACCATGGTGTTCGTGCGATCGAACTTGGGTGCAAAGTACACCTCGCCGCAGTGGGTCACGTCGTAGTCCTCGACGACGTCGACGGTGGCGGTGCCCACGAACCGACCCCACGCGTCGAGCGCCCGCCAGCTCGTGCCTTCGGTGGCCCAGCGGCGCCTGTCCCCGCACGACGCACCGATTTGCGCCCGCGGGATGGCGGCGTGCACGGCCCCGGCACGCACGACGGCCAGCGGCACGTGCGGGTTGGCCGCCAAAAACCACGACGTGGGCGCGGCTTCCTGGCTGGGGGCGCGCACGGCGGCGCGTTCGAGACGCCGACGTGGCCCGCGCGGCGCTGCCTTGCGCTCGTGACCGGCTGCATGCTTGCGGTTCACCGTGCCGCGTGGAGTCATACGGGGCGCTGCCATCGCGGCACTGGTCCACGAAAACCCGACGCACGCAGCCCCGAGGATCCACCGCTTCGAGCTCATCTTCGACCCCTATCCGAGCGGCGACGCAGGGGCCAAATTCTCGCGTGCTGGCCAGTGCCTTCGGCTTGCGGCGCCGGCGAAGGTTGCCACCTTCTGGTCGTCGGGTCGGTACGTTATCGCCCAGTGCCGTCGCATGAGGTTACTCGCAACCCGCAAATCCGCAAGGAACGCTCTATTTTGGGAGCGATCGTTACGCTGCGTGGCGTGGCGCATTGCTACGGCGTCAGCGTCGACTTACTCGTACGTGGCCTCGCTTTGCGTTGCGAACTTTCTGTAGGAGACAATCAATGAACAAGCGCACTTATCGGCCGACCCTTCGAACCTTCTCAATCGGCCACGCCAGCCTCTGCGTGCTGGCGGCAATCTGCGTGGTTCCGTCACTCGCAGCCGCAGAACCCATGGTTGGTTTGCTCGACGTGGACGACCCGACCCTGGTCAAGTTCGACTCGGCAAGTCCCCAAAAGTTGACGGCAACCATCAAGGTCAGGGGGCTCACGGACAATGCTGAGCTTCTGGCAATCGACTTCCGTTCCCAGACGGGAGAGCTGTTCGGTCTGGGCAACGATTCGAGGATCTACAAGATCGACGAGAAGACGGGCACAGCGAGCGCGGTCGGTACCGGGAAGATGAATCCTCCACTCGACCTCGACGCGAAAGGCTTTGGGTTCGACTGCAATCCGCGCAACGACGAAGTTCGCATCTCCAGCGAGAGTCGACAAAACCTGGTCTTCGACTTGAAGAGCGGCGCTGTCGTGAGCGGGACGCCTTACAGTTATGCCGATCCGGCCACGAGCGCGATTCGTGATTCGTCCGAGATCGATCTGGTGGGCCTTGCTTTCTCGGCGGGGACGGACGCGGGCAGCGCAGTCCTCTACGGCATCGACTCGAACTTCAACGAGCTCGTTACCGTGACTGGTACTGGCGGCGATTTCTTCCAACTAACCCCCGTGCCGGGGCCCGCCACCAAGGACGGCAACACACTCGGCATCGAACCCGACGATCGCGTTGGCTTCGACATTTCGCCGACGAGCGGTGCGGCCTTCGTGGTGGCCGAGAACGGTCCCGCCAATCAAGCACTGTACTCTCTCGATCTGGGTAGCGGCCGACTGAAGACCGTCGGTGATACCAAGGAAGAGCTTCGCGACCTTGCCGCCGGTGGCACCCCCGGCCCCGGAGACGCTCCGGGCGGCTCTAGCAGCGGTGGGGTCTCCGCGGATGGCGGTACCAAGGGCGCGGGATCGAGCGGCTCGGGCTCGGCCAACGATGGTCCCTCCACCATCGGTGGAGGCGCAGGTTGCTCGTCCACGCCCGCGCCGCATGCCGGCTGGGGTCTGGGCTCCCTCGTACTCGGGCTCGGGCTGGCCATGGTCCGCGTGGTGCGTCGACGCGGACGGCGATAAGCATCCGCTTCTCGGTGCGTCCACGCAGGCTGTCAGGGGCGCGTGCTGCGCGGCACGCCAGCCGGCGCTGGAGAGAGCCCGGCAATTACCTTGTTACGCAGGAGCGCGAGGCGATCTGCCAAGGTCTCGTTGGTGTCGGCGTCGAGACGCTTGCTCTCGACGCCGAGGCCAACGCATCCGCTGCGCGTGGCCGCCACGTAGCGGATGCTGCCGCTCGCGCCATTGCGACCGATGCTGACCAGGGTGCGGACGTCGGCCACGCCGTCGTAGTGCTCGGTATCTTCCACCACCGATTCGCTGTGGCTCACCACGGGAAACAAGGAGCGTGCAATGGCTCCTTCCCAGCAGATGTTGCGCGTGGCCATGGCGCCGGTGACGGCCCCGGGCTGGTAGCGCGCCGCCCGCAGCTCGGTGGCGGCCAG
>JAYUXI010000072.1:0-5266 GCA_043753085.1 Myxococcales bacterium
TCCTGGCGATGATCTTCGGCCAGGTTGTCGGAGTGCTCCCAGAACCGTGCGCTGGCCCGCAGCACGCCGAAGCGCGTGCGCAGCGTGCGATACGCAGGCTCGCCGTCGAGCTTCAGGGCGGCGTCGACGAAGGCGGCGAGGTCGGCGCGCTTCACGTCGTACAGAGCGTTCGGATAGGCGCCGAGCAGTCCCGGCACCACCGTGAGCGTGTCCTCGGCCGGGACCCGCCGCGACTCCTCGCGAAACAGCTCGGCCACGTTGGTGTGGGCGCTCTCGCGCAGGATCGTGAAGTGGAAGCGTGCACCCTTCTCGAGCTCGACGGTGACGAACGACGACTCGGGCAAGTACGACGAAGGCAGCCCCCGCGAGCCGTCCAGCCGACCGAGCTGCTTGCGAATCTCTGCATCCTTCACGCGATCCAGATCGAAGCCGTGCGAGACGGCGCTGCCGAGCCTGGCCTTCATGGCGGCGAAGACCTGCATTTCCGGTCGTCTGGAAGGAAAGCGGCCAGGTGGCGGACCGCCGTAGGTGGTGAGCTCGGTGGTGATCTTCGCCTTCGCGTCACCTTCCACGCCGCGGTACCACTCGTCCACCAGCGGTTTGCGTCGTGCCGACGGCAGCATCGAGAGAAAGCCGGCTTCGCCTTCGAGGCGCAAGAAATCCATGTAGAGACGCGTGACCAGCTGGTGGCTCACGTTCCCGAAGACGTCGTAGCCCGCGACCAGCAGGTAGTGGATGCGTTCGAGCAGCGGGTAGTCGATGACCCACGCAGTTTTCGGTGGGCCGCCGACCAGGCCGCGCACCACCGTGGCGTTGTCGAAGTGACGGATCACGGTGAGTGCTGCGTTGGTGTTCTTCTGGCCGTCGCCGTCCCAGAGCAGCTGGGTACCGGCAAGCTTGCCGCCCTCGGTCACGGCGGTGAAGAACGACGCATGCTTCGATGCATACTTCACATGATTGCGGGCGAAGCCGAACCAGGCAGTGCCGAGCGTGGTGCTGCCGGCTTCCGCCGGCATGTCGAGCAAAGCCTTTTGCTGCGACAAGAAGGCGGTCTCCTTGGACGCCCACGGCACGTCCGGGCTCACGAAGGTGACCCAGAAGCGATCTTCGATCACGTTGAGTGCCACCTGGCCGCGGCACACCGGGCCCTTGATGAAGCCCATGATGGTGAACTCGGCTTCCTCCAGCATGAAGCGGTAGCGCACGACGGACGGGATGGCCTGGAACGCGCGGAACGGATTGGCGGCGGTCTCGGCGTCGTACCCCGGCTGCGCGACCACGTCGTACGGCGTATCCAGGAACATCGCGCGATACCGGGCCAGCCGCTCCGGGCCGAGCGCGTACGGGATGTGTGTCTTCTCGAGCGGGCGGCCCTCGCGCCGTACGAAGCGGTAGTGCACGCGCGGTACCTTGGGATCGTCGAAGGGGCGCCGCGTCGCGATCTCGTCGACGGGCTGTCCCGTCGGCGTCCGCGAACGGACCAGCCGAAATAGCTCCGTGCCGCTGGCATCGCGCGTTCCCTCGAAGCGCACGCTCGCCAAGAACAGGTGCTCGTACAGGTAGCGTGCCGCCAGCTGGCCTTTGGGGGAAACGTCGTTCAGGAAGGTTTCCCAGGCGTCGATGGACTTGGCGGTCGCGTCCTTTGGCTTGGCGGCAGGAGGATGCGGCGCGCCGGCCAAGACCCAGGTGCTCAGGGCGTTGCGTTCGTCCTCGGTGACGGCGGGCAGCGCGTACGGCATGCCCCAGTGCGGGTGCTCCTTCGCGTAGGCGTCGAACTTGTCGGCGGTGGTGCAGGTCTGCTTGCGATCCAGCTCGAGGGTGAACTCCTTCGCGATGTCCATCGACGCGTCGAGCGGGTGCTCGCGCTTCAGATCCAGCATCCGCAAAAGCAGGCTGGCGCGCAGGTTGGCCTTCTCGCCTTCGGCCACCACGGGATGGAAACTCTTCTCACGCCACGCAGCGCGCCCGTGGGCGTCGATGCCCAGTCGTGTCGGCTCGGCGCCGGTCAGGCGGCTCGAGTCGTAGACCTGTTTGTCGCTGGCGCCGCGATCGATTCCCTCGAAGGTGTCCAGCTTCAGCTGGCAAGGCGCGTCGTAGCAGCCGTGGCAGACCACGCAGCGCCGCTCGAAGACGTCCTGCACCTCATTCCAAGCGGCCACGGCCTGTGGGGGCGCGAGCCGGACCTGCGGCGTGGGGTGACGCACGTCGGGCGGATGGCCGCAGGCTGCGAGCGCGCCCGTCGCCGAAAGACCGAGACCGAGCGCGAGCCAGCGAGCATTCCTCATCGGGCGGGTGCTACCACGTCGGCGCGCCGCGTTCTGTCCGGCATTGCCCTGGGCGATGGGTCAGCGCAGCAGCTCGAACAAGTGCATGCCGGCGGCGGCGGCACCGGCCACGCTGGGGAATCCGGCCGTGGCGTTGGCCAGCCACAGGTTGTCGAGTGCAGAGCGGTAGGCGCCGCGGCCCGGGCCCACGTTCTTGGGGTCGAGGCGGGCGCCGTACGAGTTGCCCTCGGGCGCGCGGCAGAAGCGTTCGTTGCTGGCCGGGGTGCCAGTCACGCGCATCACCAGGTGCTCGCGCAGCCTGGGCACGTAGCGTGCCTCGATCACGTCGAGCAGCTGCTCGCGCACCTGCTTTTTCAGCTTGTTGTAGGCGCGGCGGTCCGTTTGGCGCAGGCCGGCGAAGTGCGTGTAGTCGCACGCGGTGGCCACTTCGAGGATCTGATCGCCGGGTGGGCACAGTCCCGGCTCGTCCGAATGGAGCGTGGGCGTGGACAGAAACAGCCACGGATCGGACAGATCGTGGCGGAGCAGCTGCCGATCGTAGATGCGATTCAGGTCGGCGTGCGGGTAGTGCCACACGTTGAACGAGCCGAAGCCGTGCTCGCGCAGATCGAGTCCGCGGATGCCCAGGTACAGCGTGACGGTGCCGCACGAGTACGCGTAGTCGGTGCGCGCCTTTGGCAGCGCGCCTTCCGCCAGGCGTGCGGTGACGCGTGGGTCGGCGTTGGACACGTAGCGGTCGGCGGTGAATCGCGCGCCGCCTTTGCACGTCACGCCAGTGACGCGGCCGCCCTCGGTGTGGATCTTCTCGACCTCGTGCTCGAGCAACAGCGCGCAGCCAGGCTGGTTGCGCACGGCGTCGGCCAGCGCTTCGACGAACTGCACGTAGTGATGCTTCGGATAATACGCGCCGCGATCGTAGAGGGTGACCAGCGACACGTGCAGCAGCAGCGACACGTCGCGGGGTGGCAGCAGGTAGTCGCCCGACTGACCCGCCAGGACCGCCTGCAGGTGCAGCGGCATGTGCACGTGGTCGAACAGCTTCTGCAGCGTCCAGCTCGAATAGTACAAGACATGGCGCGCCCCGAACGCCGCTCGCACCGCCGCCACCGACAGCAAATCGTCTGGAATCTGCATGCGATCCAGCTGACTGCCCAGGGTTTCGACGACGTCGAAGTACCGGCGCAGTGGGCGCGCCGCCTCGGGGTGTCGCTGCACCAGCCGGTTTTCGAACTTGCGCAGTCCGTTCGGGATGCGCGTGCGCTCACCCGCGACCACGACGTGGTCGAACCCTTCGGGGTCGAGCCGCACGAAGGGCACCCGGTCGACCAGACCGAGCTGCGACAGCAGCCGGTTGATGCTCTCGCCCTCGCCGCAGTTGAAGACGTAGTGCACCTGCGCGCAGAACTTGTAGTCCTTCATGGTGAAGGTGTGCGCGTAGCCGCCCGGCTGGTCGTGGGCCTCGAGCACCAGCACGCTGCGGCCGGACTTCGCGAGCAAGGAGGCCACGGCGAGCCCAGCCATCCCGGAGCCAATGACGAGATCGTCGTAGTGAGTCACGGCACCATGGTAAGCCACACCGTGTGGCGTACGACGTGATTCTGCGTGCTGGTACCATCGCACTCGACACACGCAACCTGCGTGAGGCGCTGCACGTGATTTCCAAGGCGGGCGACGTGCGGCTCCACCTCACCGACGAAGGCACGATCGCGTTCGGGGTCGACGTGTCGCCGCTGGATCGGCGCGCCGCGGCCGTGGCGGTCTCGATTCGCCGCGGCGAGCTTGCCCTGTCCACCACCGAAGCGTGGGCACTCCTCGCCAACTGGCTCGGCAACGAGCTCGCGCGCCTGTTGGCCGCCAAGGCGCACGACCCTCTGGCGTACGTGGCGTCCATCGCCAGCGTGCTCGAGCTCCTCGACGAGCACGAGACCGACGTCCTCGCGCAGGCTGCGCCCACCGTCCGGCACGGCGATCAAGACGTCGATGCCGTCTTGGCGCTCGTGCGCCTCGGTCGCATCGAGCTCGCGGAGGGTGGCGCCGAGCAGCTTGCTGGCGTGGTGGCGGCGCACAAGAGCGTCGAGCTGCTCTACGAAGCGCTGCTCGAGAGTCCGGCCGTCGAAGACGTCTTTCTCGGCCAGTCCGAGTTCGTGGCGGCGTTCCACGCCACCCGCAACCGCAGCTAGCCAGCCTACTGGCCCGGGTGGTACTCGCGCGTGCTGCCGCGGCTCACCCGCGCGCTGCTTCCGTCATGGGTCGACGCGCCGCGTCCGTATCGGCCGCTGCGCCGACTCGCATGGGCAGCACCGCAAAGAACGTGCTGCCCTCGCCGAGCTTGCTCTCGACGCCGACGGTTCCACCCTGCGCCTCGACCAGGCGCCGCGTGAGCGCCAGACCGAGCCCGGTGCCGCCGTGTAGCTTGCCGCGCCCGAGGTCGAGCTGCTCGAAGTCGACGAAGAGTCGCTTCAGGTCCGCCTCTGCGATGCCGGTACCCTGATCACGGACCTCGACGCAGAAGGTCCCTGGACTGGACCTTCGTGCCCGGACGTACACGCTGGCGCCGGCCGTGCTGAACTTGAAAGCGTTCGAGAGGTAGTTGTAGAGTACCTGCTTCAAGCGCGCCGGGTCCAGGTGGAGCGTGCCGATCGACGGATCGATGTCGACCCGGGAGGTGATGCTTTTCTCGCTGGCCACCGAGCGCAACACGCCGGTGACCTCCGCGACCAGGGCTTCGAGCTCGATCTCTTCGGGATAGAATTCCATCTTGCCGGCTTCCACCTTGGACAGGTCGAGGACGTCGTTGATGAGGCGCAGAAGATGCTTGCCACTGGTGTGGATGTCGCCGATAAAATCGCGTTGCTGTTCGTCGAGTGGGCCGACCTCGCCCGCGACCAGCAGCTCCGAAAAGCCGAGAATCGAGTTCAGTGGCGTGCGCAGCTCGTGCGACATGTTGGCCAAGAACTCGCTTTTCAATCGGTTCGACTCCT
>JAYUXI010000073.1:0-2084 GCA_043753085.1 Myxococcales bacterium
GGTCCGCCGTGCGGAGCACGCGTGCGCGTCTGTCGGAAAGACGACCCGGCGCAGTGCGTCGATGCGACGGTCAGTGACCGCAATCCTGGCTACTCGGCGAGTGCAGGCGTGGCTGCCGCGTTGGGATGGGGCCCGCACGATCGCTACTACGCGCCCCTCGGCAACGAAGGTCGCTGCACCGGCTCGCTCGACGCAGGCAGTCCAGAGGCCGTGGTGACGTGGTGACGAATCGAGCACGACGTCTGGACCGAGGCTAGGTTCTGCCGAACGAAGCAATGGGCCGGCACGCAGCTGCTGGGCGCCTTGGGATCACGGCTCGCGTTTTCGCGCCGCGCACATACCGGAGTGCCAGGTAGGCCACGACCTCCGCCGAAATGCGTGTCGCGGCGTCGTGATGCCGCTTCTTGCGTGTACATTCCGAGCGTGCCGCTCGCGACTCTCGGCAACTACCAGCTCGTGGCGCTCCTCGGTGAGGGCGGCATGTCGGACGTGTACCTGGCGGCCACGACCGCAGTCGCACCGATCGACTTCACCAAGCTCGTGGCACTGAAACGGCTACGGGGCGACTACTTCGAGAACATCGAGCTCGTCACGATGTTTCTCGACGAAGCGCGCATCGCGGCGCGGCTCAACCATCCGAACGTCGTGCAGACTCACGAGGTCGACGAGGTCGACGGCGAGTTTTTCCTGTCGATGGAGTACCTCGAAGGCGAAACGCTGGCGCGCATCCGGCAGCGCACGCTCACGGAAATCCCGCTCGGCGTGCACCTGGCCGTTCTCTGCGAAACGCTCTCCGGCATCGACTACGCCCACAACTTGAAGGACTACGACGGCACTCCGCTACGCATCGTGCACCGTGACGTCACGCCGCAAAATATCTTCGTCACCTTCGACGGACGCGTGAAGGTGATGGACTTCGGCATCGCGATGGCCGCGGGCCGCATCGCAGAGACCCGGCATGGCGTGATCAAAGGCAAGGTGCAGTACATGGCGCCCGAGCAGGCCATGGTGGACGCCCCCATCGACCACCGCGCCGACATCTTCGCGGTGGGCGTGATGCTGTACGAGGCCTGCGTGCGCCAGCGCATGTGGAAGGGCGTAACGGAAGAGCGCGTTCTGCCGCGCCTGCGCAGCGGAGACATTCCGACGTCGATCCAGGACCTCGATCCGGCTTTGCCAGACGACCTCGAGGCCATCTGTGCGAAGGCTCTGGCGTTCGAGCCGGACCGCCGGTACGCCTCCGCGGCCGAGTTCCAGACCGACCTCGACGCGTTCATCGACGCGCACGAGCGCCGGCCCTCACCCAGGCAGCTGGGGGAGCTGGTGGGGAACCTATTTGCCGATCAGCGCAAGAGCACGCAAGAGATCGTGGAAAGCCAGATGGCAATGGTCATGAGCTCGCGCGCGCTGCGGCGTTCGGGCCGGTTCGAGAACGTCGCGCTTCCCTCGGACCGCATCTCGCGCAGCAACGAGACGGCCCCCGCCGACCTTCGCCCGATCGAAGCCCTTGACGACCTCGACGAGTCCACGAAGATCACGGCGAGCGCGTCGGTCGCGCCGAATCTACCGAGCGCCGGCTTCGCACCCGCGTCACGTCGAGTGCGGCACATGGCATCGCCGCGTGTCATCGTGCTCGTATCAATGGTGTGCGTTCTGGCGCTGACTGTGCTGTTCTTGGCACTCAGGGCATAAATCACAAACCCGAGCACACTAGCCACGGCGCGCAGGGCCGGAGCTGATACCGAAGTACGTCGAGAAAGCCGTGGAGCAGCCAACGCACCGAATCACCGAAGCTCCGTCCGGAGTCGAGCTGCAAACGCGGCGGTACCCTCGGCTGCGTTGGGCGGACCGCGGCGTCACCCACGAAGTCGTCGCGAAGAAGCGGCTCGTGATCGGCGCGTCGGCGGACGCAGACATCGTGCTCACCGACGAGGCGGTGTCCCGGGTACACGCCCTCATCGAGCCGCAAGAACACGGTCTCGTGGTCCGCGATCTCGACAGCCGGAACGGCACGTTCGTCGATGGCGTCCGAACTTCGGAAGCTCGGGTCCTGCGCAGCTCCGAGCTGCGGCTGGGGACAACGC
>JAYUXI010000074.1:0-2082 GCA_043753085.1 Myxococcales bacterium
TACGAAGACCAGATTCTCCGCGGCCGTGACGTGGCCGGGCGCGCCGAGTTCGCGCGCAAGGTCGCTCGAGTCTGGGAAGAACAGCTGCAAGATGCACGCGAGGCGGCCGACGCCTGGCGGCGGGTGATGCGCATGAAAGCCGGCGACGAAGAAGCCACCGGTGGCCTCGAGCGCGCCAAAACCACCAAGCTCAGGCTGGCGGAACCGGCTACCATCCGTACAGCGTACGCCCCGCCCCTGCCCAACCCGGACGCGGAAGGTGCTCCGCGCTCGCGGTCCAATCCGCCCGCGACGGCCCCCGGACCAAGTGCCAAGGGGACGTCCACCCGCCCGCCCGTGCCTTCGCGCGCGTCCGGCCGCCCGTCTGCCGGGCCGCCGGCGGCCCCGCGCGTGCCGTCCAATCCGCCGCCGCCCCTGCCCGGTCCGTCCGAAGAAGAGGCCCCGCACACCGTGCTGGGCGGAGCTGTCCCGCCGGCCGTCGGCGCGGCCCCCGTGCCGCCTGCCGCGCCGACCTCACCGCTCGACCTCGAAGACGCGCACGCAGCTCCTGCCGATGCAGTCGACTCCCAGCTCGACACCAAGGAAAATGGGCCCGTGCAGGCCCCCGCGCTGTTGCGTCCTGCCGTCCGCAAGCAGGCAGCCAGTCCCTTCCGCGACGAGCGTGGTGGCAGCATTCTCGACGAAGAGATCGCCGCGTCGCTCGAAAAGCTCGGCGCCGAGCCACGCCCGAGTGCCCCCCCCCCCGTCGACGACGTGGTGGCGGTTGCCGTCGCCGTCGAGACCGCCGCCGACGGTGTCGACGCCGCGGACTCCGAGAGCGAAGACAGCGAGGCAACCGCGACCGGCGAAGAGCAGATGGTCGACCTATCCGATGTCGAAGAAGTCGAAGACGGCGAGCTCGTCGACGACGACGATCTTCTCGAGATCGCCGACGACCAAACCACTTAGAAAGCGATCTGGGCGCCGAGCGCCGCCGAGCCGTGGACGCGCACCCGGGCCCCGAGCACGATCGGCGCGTTGCGGGTGCCGTGGCCGAATGGGGCCCCATGCAGGATCGGCACGCCGAGATCACCCCAGGCCGACATCAGTGCGTCTTCGGCGGTGACGCCGTCGCTCCCGGCCTCGCAGGCGAAGAACTCGCCGAGCACGATCGCAGCAGCGCCGCGCACGGGCTCACGAAGCGAGCTGGCCATGCGATCGAGGCGATAGGCACGCTCGCCGACGTCTTCGACGAACCAGACGGCTCCGCGCGGCGGCGTCAGACGGCTCTGCGCGGCAAGCGCCTGAAGCAGCGCCAAGTTGCCGCCAAAGGCAGTCCCCTCGACGTCGACTCGGGTGGAGACGCCGGTGCAGCGGAGAGCGGGCCACGGGCGACGGCTCCCGCCTTCCAGCGCCCGAAGCCAGGCGTCCCGGTCGATGGGCGCGGCAGCGGCGAGACCGTTGACGTTGCTTGCATGCAAACTACATATACCGGCGTCGTTCGCGGCGGCGTGCAGGGCCGTGCCGTCGGAAAACCCGACCAGCCACTTGGGACGGCGAGCGAACCCACGCCAGTCCAGATGCTCGAGCAGGCGCGTGATCCCGTAGCCGCCGCGCGCGAGCACGATGGCGGCCGTGTCCGGCTCGTCCAGGGCGGACTGGAGCGCAGCGAGCCGCACCGCGTCGCGCCCGGCAAGGTAACCGTCGCGTGCGAACACGTCGTGCGACATGCGCAGTCGGTAGCGGCTGCGCAGCCAGGCCAGGCCCGCGAAGAACTGCCGCCGCGACGGGAGCGGCGAAGCGGGTGCAATGATGCGCACGACCGAGCCGGGCGAGAGATTCGGAGGGTGGACGCAGGACAACTTGGTTCCGAGATGTCCGGCGTGGTGGCTTGACCCGGACCCCGGAGCCGAGGATAGCTGGGGTGTGCGGCAAACTCCCGCTCGCTTTCGAGCTGCCGTTTGCAGAAGCGGCTGCATCTGACCGAGGATGCACCATGCTGGCCGCGACGCAGTTCCGGGATGCGCGGCTCGACATGGCGGCTGCCGCGCAAGCTGGGCTTCACCCACAGCTCCGGGCTCGAAGAGACCCTCCGCGCCGTGC
>JAYUXI010000075.1:0-5239 GCA_043753085.1 Myxococcales bacterium
GGCGCCATCAAGTTGATCGACTTCGGCATCGCCCGGGTCGGCACCAAGGCCCAGCGCGCCCTGGAAGTGCGCGGTCGTTACGCGTACATGTCCCCCGAGCAAGCGCTCGGTCGGCCATTCGACCACCGCGCCGACATCTTCTCGGTCGGCGTCGTGCTCTGGGAAGTGATCGCGGGCCAGCGCTTGTTCCGCCGCCGTGACGACGAGACCACCAAGCAAGCGCTGCTCACCATGCGTGTGCCGCGCCTCTCCGAGCTCGCAAAAGTCGTCGTGCCGGACGGCGTCGACGAGATCGTTCGCATGGCGCTGCAGCGCGATCCCGCGCAGCGTTTTCCCAGCGCCCAGGCCATGCGCGAAGCGCTCGCCAGCGTCGCCGTTCGAGTCGGAGGCGCCGCCGACCCGAACGAGGTCGCTGCCTTCTGCTCCCATCTCACCGGAGGCTCGCTGTTGTCGCCGCGCGTCACCAGCTTGGCCCAGCCGATGCGGCCGCGCGCGTTCTCCATCGAGATTCCGCCCAATCAGGGCACCGCACCCGCCATGCCGATCATTCGCCCGGACGACATGGGCTTTGGCCAGTTCGTGCAGGGCATGGCGCCGAACTTCACGCCCGGCGCCGACATCGCACCGGCCTTCCGCGACCCGGCCCTCGCGGCGTTCTCGTCGTTCGATGCACCCGGCAGCGCCGACGTGACCGGCGCGCTGCCCATGTTCGAAGACGAGTTCACGGTGATGGCCGACGGCGTCATGGCCCTGCGTGGTGCTGCTTCGCACAGCACGCCGGAGAATCCGATGCAGGCCTCCGGCAGTATGGTGCACACGCACACGCCGCTTGGCCCGCCGCCGTCGTCGCCGCGGTGGGGGCTTCTGATCGGCGCGTGCTGCGTGTTGTTCGGACTCGGCGCGGGGGGCGCGCTGTACTACGTGCGCCAGCAGCAGTCCGATCTGGAGTTCGAGGGCGAGCTCGCCTTGCCAGTGGCAGCAGCCGCGTCGGGCGTGGCGGCCACCGCGTCCGCCCTGCTCGACGGCAGCCCGACGCCTGGCGACACCCCCGAAGAGGTCATCGAGCTCGACTCCGTGCCCGGCGAGAAGAGCGTGCCACTCGGCGGCGGCGTCGGCTCGGGCAACGTGCTGTCTCCCGCCGGCAGTCCGCCCCCGCCCGTGCCCAGCACCGGCGAGGTCATCGAGATGAAGGACGGCTACCTCGATGCGCTCGCGGGCGAGCCCGCCGACGTCTACATCGACGGCAAGTGGACCGCGAAGACGCCGATGAAGGCGCACGCGCTTCCCGCTGGCTCGCACGTCGTGCAGCTGACACGCGGCAACAAGTCGCTGTTCGCGCAAAACGTCGACGTGCCCGAGGGCGAGATCACCACGGTGGATCTGCGCGGCACCGAGAAGAAGAAGAAGAAGAAGGCCGAGTAGGCGCGTGCGGGTGCCCGCCCGCACGACGTGAAAAAGCCCGGACCGTCAGGCCCGGGCTTTCGATGCAAACTACAAATACTGGCTACTTGCGGTTTTCGATGGGGATGTAGTCGCGGGCCGTGGGGCCCGTGTAGATCTGCCGGGGCCGGCCGATCTTCGTGGTGGGATCCTCGACCATCTCTTTCCAGTGGGCGATCCAGCCGGGCAAGCGACCGATGGCGAAGAGCACGGTGAACATGTCGGTGGGGAAGCCGAGCGCGCGGTAGATGAGACCCGAGTAAAAGTCGACGTTCGGGTACAGCTTGCGCTCGACGAAGTAGGGATCCTTCAGGGCGGCGTCTTCGAGCTTCATGGCGATGTCGAGGAGGGGATCCTTGACGCCGAGCTTGTTCAGCACCTTGTCGGCTGTGGCCTTGATGATCTTCGCGCGGGGGTCGAAGTTCTTGTACACGCGGTGGCCGAAGCCCATGAGACGGAACTTGCTGTTCTTGTCCTTGGCGAGGTCCACGTACTTCTGCACGTTGCCGCCGTCGGCTTGGATCTGCTGCAGCATCTCGATGACTTCCTGGTTCGCGCCGCCGTGCAGCGGGCCCCAGAGCGCGAGGATGCCGGCGGCCATCGACGCGAAGATGTTCGCGCGCGAGCTACCGACGAGGCGCACGGTCGACGTGGAGCAGTTCTGCTCGTGGTCGGCGTGTAGGATGAACAGGAGGTTCATCGCGGCCTCGATCTCGGGGTCGACCTCGTAGGGCTCGGCAGGTACCGAGAACATCATGTTCAGGAAGTTGCCGACGTAGCGCAGATCGTTGCGCGGGTAGACCATCGGCTGGCCGATGGACTTCTTGTATGCGTAGGCCGCGATGGTGCGGACCTTCGAGATGAGCCGCGCGATCATGATGTCGAGCTGCTCGGTATTGTTCGGGTCGAGATCGTTCGGGTAGTACGTGGACAGCGTGCACATCATCGACGAGAGCACCGCCATCGGGTGAGCCGACGAGGGGAAGCCGTCGAACACGTGCTTCATGTCCTCGTGGATCAGCGAGTGGCGCGTGAGCAGGCCGCGGAACTTGGTGAGCTCTGCTTCCGTGGGCAGGTTGCCGTGGATGAGCAAGTGCGAGGTTTCGATGAAGTTCGAGCGCTCGGCCAGCTGTTCGATCGGGATGCCGCGGTAGCGCAGGATGCCTTGCTCGCCGTCGAGGAAAGTGATCGCGCTCTTGGTGGCGGCGGTGTTGACGAACGCGGGATCGAGCGTCACTACGCCGGTTTTGCCGCGGAGGGCGCTGATGTCGAGGCCCCTTTCATTCTCGGTACCGATGATCACCGGTACTTCGAGGGTTTGGCCGCCAACCTTGATTTCTGCTGTTTCCGACACGGAGGTCCTCCTCGGGGGTGCGCTTTTTTGCGTGCGCGACAATCCTCGCCTGGCCGCGCGGAGGGCACGGGGTAGGGCGCGAAGCGGCAGACCATAGCGTCCTCGCATGGCAGTGTGTACCCCATTACGCAGAAATTCGACCCCACCGACGCGTGTCTCGCGCGTGCGAACTTTCGCGCAACGTCTTCGCGCTGTTCGCGTGTTCCGTGCCATTGCCGGCCGGTTGTCGCGGTAAGCCTGCGGCCATGACGACCGACGAAGCCGCGCTCGCCTACCTCCAGCGCCTGGCGGGACCGACCGCGAGGTTTCGCGAGCACCAGCAGGACGCGATCCGCGATCTGGTCGAGCACGGGGCCCGCGTGCTCTGCGTGCAGCGCACCGCGTGGGGCAAGTCCGCCGTGTACTTCGTGGCCACCAAGTTGCTCCGCGAGCGCGGCGCCGGTCCCACGCTGATCGTGTCGCCGCTGCTGGCGCTGATGCGCAACCAGATCGCCGCCGCCAGCAAGCTCGGTCTGCGGGCGTACACGGTCAACTCGACCAACCGGGACGGCTGGGACGAGGTCGAACGGCTGCTTGCGGAAGACGCGATCGATCTCCTCCTGATCAGCCCCGAGCGCCTGAACAATCCGCAGTTTCGCGAGTCGATGCTGCCGCTGTTCGCGTCGCGCGTGGCCTTGCTCGTCGTCGACGAAGCGCACTGCATCTCGGACTGGGGCCACGACTTTCGCCCCGACTACCGGCGCATCGCCGACATGCTGGCGCGCTTGCCGAAGGGAGTCGGTGTACTCTGCACCACCGCCACGGCCAACGACCGCGTCGTGGCCGACGTGCAAGAACAGCTGCGCACCGGCCACGACGACACGCCGCTGGTCACGTATCGCGGTCCGCTCGGTCGCTCCAGTCTGCGGTTCGAGGTCGTGGAGCTACCGGCTCCGGCCGACCGCCTCGCGTGGCTCGCCACCTGGCTGCCGCAGCTGCCGGGCTCGGGCATCGTCTACACGCTCACCAAACGCGACGCCGATCAGGTCGCCGACTGGCTCAGCGCGCACGGCATCCGGGCCGAGGCCTACTCCGGCGAGCACGAAACCGAGCGCCGCATCGGCATCGAAGATCGGCTGCTCGACAACCAGCTCAAGGCGGTGGTCGCCACGAGCGCGCTGGGCATGGGCTACGACAAACCCGATCTCGGCTTCGTCGTGCACTACCAGGCGCCCGGCTCCGTGATCTCGTACTACCAGCAGGTCGGTCGTGCGGGCCGCAGCGTGGAGCACGCCGAAGTCGTGCTGCTGCGCGGCGCGGAAGATCGGCGCATCCAGGATTTTTTCATCGAGCAGGCGTTTCCGCGCCGCGAGATCGTCGAGTCCGCCCTGCAGCGTCTCGAGGGCGGCGGCGCCACGGTGGCCGAGCTGATGAACGCGGTGAACCTCGGCAAGGGCCGGATCGAGGCGATGCTCAAGGTGCTCGACGTCGAGGGCGCGATCACGCGCGAAGGCACCACGTATCGCCGCGCCGAGGGCAGCTCCTGGACCTACGACGCCGATCGCTACGCGCACATCACGGCGCTGCGCCGGCGCGAGCAAGCCACCATGGCGAGCTTTGGCGCTGACGGTCGCTGCTTGATGCGCGCGCTGCAAGAAGAGCTCGACGATCCAGCTCCCGAAGACTGTGGGAAGTGCGCGATCTGCGTGGGCCCGCGCTTCGACGGCGCGCTCGATCCTGCGCTCGTGCGCGAAGCGCTGGCGCAGCTGCGCTCGCAGCCGCTGCGGCTCGAAGCCAAGAAGATGGCGCCCAGCGAAACCGGCGCGATGAAGAAGATCCCGGACGGCGCGCGCGTCGAAGAAGGCCGCGCGCTGGGCCGTCTCGGCGACGGCGGCTGGGATCCCGAGATCCAAGCGGGCAAACGCGCCGGACAGTTCTCCGACGCGCTCGTGACGGCCGCGGCAGACGCCGTGCGCAGCTGGGGGATCCGCGTGTCCTGCGTGTGCGCGGTGCCCTCCCCCGGCGTGTTGGATCTCGCGGGGCGCCTGGCCGCCGCGCTTGGCGTTCCCTTCGTCGACGCCGTCCGTCAGGTCGACACACGGCCGTCCCAGCGCGAGATGTCGAATGCCCAGCGTCAGGTCGCGAACGTACGCGGGCGCTTCGCGGTCGACGCCGCGCTCCCTGCTGGCAACGTGCTGCTCGTCGACGACGTTCGGTACAGCGGCTGGACGCTGGCGATGGTGGGCGGCCAGCTACGCAAGCGCGGCGCCACCGCGGTCTACCCGCTCGTGCTGGCCACGGCCTTCTGAGCGGCCCGAAATGCCTTCTCGCAAACCGATGCGCCGCCTACATCGCCCGACCAAACGTACGCGGCGACGAATGGGCGCGTAGCAAAGGCAGAGCCGTGCAGGCAACATCGGGAGCCGCTTTTGCGGAATGTCACTACACCCGGTTCGAGAGGCTCAA
>JAYUXI010000076.1:0-5233 GCA_043753085.1 Myxococcales bacterium
CCGGGCTGCTCGCGGAAGTACTCGCGCTCGCGGGCGAAGTCCGGGCGAGCCAGAATCGGGATGTCCGGGGTGAACTCGGAGGCGTGCGGGGGCTCGGGGGGACCAAACAGCGCTTCCTGCAAGATCGCGCGGATGCGCTGCTCGACGCCCAGATCCTTGACGATCAGCTTGGCGCGACGCTTCTTGAGAAAGTAATTGTAGTATGCAGGAAACTCGAACTCGGCGACGCTCATGCCGCGGCGGCGGTCGAAGAGCTCCGGCGGAACGACGTAGGTGCCGGCCACGTCGAGGCCGAGCGACATCGAGTCCTTGATCGTTTCGGGCGGGATGCCGAACTGCACGGCGCCCGTGCGCGTACGAAGGTAGGTTCCTCCCTTCGTCAGGGCGACGATGCGGTCCTTCACACCGACCAGCATACGTCAGCCCTCACCTACCGCGGAAGAATCCTACGGTTCGCTGGGCTGGTGGATCTGCGGCTGCAGCGTGTCTACCTTGGCGTAAGGACGCCGCAGTGCGCCGAGCAGAGAAAGCCCCAACGCCGACGCCGACCAGCTCTGGAAATGCCGGGCCGTGGTCCACCAGCGCAGCACGCGCGGGGTGCCCTCCGCGCGGCGGCGCAGATCACAGCGGCGGGCATGCTCCTCGGCCGACTCGAACGCTGCGGCGAGCTTGGCCTGAACGGCCAGTGGCGACGCGTTCTCGCGGGCGCGCTCTCCGGCGGCGCGACCCAGCCGCGCGCGTTCTTCGGGATCGTGGATCAACGCGACGACGGCGCGACCGAAGGCCGCGTCTGCGCTGTGCTCGTCGGTACCGTTCTTGCCGGGCGCCAGGAGCACCCCGTTGTGGCCGTCGCGGACCTGGGCGCTGGCGCCCATGCCGTCGGCGAACGCGACGGTGGGTGTGGCGCACCAGAGCGCTTCGCCGAGGACGTTGCCGTACGTCTCGGATAGCGAAGTGTGCAGGAACACGTCGGCGTGACCGTAGTACCCAGCCATCTCGCGGAAGGGCACCTCACCCACGAAGAACACGCGGTCGGCGACGCCTTCGGCCTCGGCCACCTTGCGAAACGCGGCACTCTCGGGGCCTTGGCCGACGATGGTGAGCGTGGCGGTGGGCAGCTCCTTGGCGACATGGCGCGCGAAGATGCGGATGGTCCGGTCCTGGCACTTTTCGCGCGTGTGCCGACCGGCCGAGAGCAGGCGGGGACCATGACGGTATGCGCCGAGAAACGACTCGTAGGGATCTTTTTGCGACGACTCGGCATGGCGATCGAACACCTCGGGCTGCACGGCGCGCGGGATGACGTGGATCGGAACTTCGACGCCGCACTGCCGCCAGTACGAGCGCAACCCTTCGGAGAGCACGACCAGACCGTCGCTCTCGTTGTAGATGCGCTTGAACAGGTTCTGGTACGGACGGCGCAGCGCCCAGTCGAGCCCGGCGTGGACGGCCTGCAGATGCGAGATCGAATCCGGCAGCAGTACCTCGTAGGCCGAGGCGAGGTGGGTCGTGTTGACGCAAAGAAAGGGGATCCCGCGCATCTTGCGCAGCCAGATGCCGAACTCGAGCAAGAGCGTGGTGGTCTGGCCGAACACCAGATCGAAGTCCCAGCGGTCGGCGTCGAACACGTCACGCGTGAGCGGCAGCGGCAGGTGCACCCCGGGATACATACGCATCGGCACGCTCGGCAGCGCGACCGTGCCGGGGGCCAGCTCGTGGGGCTGCGCGTCCGGGTCCTGGGGGCCGATGATCGTGACAGCGTGGCCACACCGTTGCAATTCTTGATACAGGAAGCGGGTCTGGAACGCGGCGCCGTTTGCGTACGGGATCCGGGTGAAGTCGCTGAGGATGGCGACCTTCATAGGTCTGCCGTAGCGAGCGGCCAGATGCTCGAACGGCGACACCGCGGGCTGCGCGGGAACGCGGGTCTGGGGCGACAAACGGTTGTTTTCGCCGCGAAACTCGGCCAGCCTCTGGGCCAGCTCGGTGGGATCCCAGTCAAGCGGTGATGTGGAAGCCGACGAAAGGTCGACCTCGGAGAGGGAGCGATGGGGCAAGAAAGCCATGTTCGTATTCTCGACGTGACGGAATTCTATTCGATGCGAGGCGGCGGGATTCGTAGCCACCTCGACGCAAAGAGTCACGTTCTGTGCCAACGCGGCATGACGCACCGGATCATCGCTCCGGGGGCCGTCGACCGGCAAGCACTGCTGAGGTCCGGCTCGTGCACGATGCTCGAGCTGCTGGCCGGTCCAAGCGTGCCGTACGATCCGACCTACCACCTGCTCTGGCAGCCCGACCGCGTGGCCGCCGCCGTCCGCGCGTTTCGGCCCGACGTGCTCGAGGTCCACAGTCCGTACGTGGCGGCACTGGGGGCATTGCGCGCACCTCGCGACACCTACGGGATCCGCACGCTCGTGTGGCACTCCGATCACCTGGGCACCTACCTCGAACCCTGGTTGAGACCGCGGCTCGGCGCGTTCACGACCCCGTTGCTGGCGCCGCTCTGGGCCGGCATTCGCGCGCTGACGGGCAAGTTCGCGGCCACATTCGTGGCGTCGCGCACCCAGCACGACGCGTTGCGGGCGCATGGCGCAGAGCGCGTGGTGCTGCTGCCGTTTGGTGTCGACCGAGCCTTGTTCGTGCCGCGCCCCCCGCGCGAGCCACGCACCGTCGTCGCGTGCGGCCGCATGGCCGTCGAGAAACGCTGGGATGTGATCCTCGAGACCTTTGCCGAAGCAGCCCGGGACCGTCCGGGCTGGCGTCTCGTGGCGCTTGGCGATGGCCCCGAGCGCCCTGCCCTGGAACGCCTCGCCGCGCAGCTGCTACCCTTGGACCGCGTGCACTTTGCAGGTTTCATGAGCGGTCGCGAAGAACTCGCCACGGAACTGGGCACCGCCGACGTGTTCTTGCACGGGTGCCCATCCGAGACGTTCGGCCTGGCCATCGCCGAGGCGCTCTCCGCCGGCCTTGCCGCCGTGGTGCCTGCGGAAGGCGGCGCCGGCGAATGGGTCGACCAGAAACGAGTGCGCGGCTACGCCAACGGCAGCGTGGCCACCGCGGCGACGCAGCTCGCGGAGCTCATGGATCTGCCGCGGCCCGCGCTCCGGGCCCTGCCCACACCGAACATCCCGAGCATCGACGAGCACTTCACGCAGCTGCTCGCGCACTACGCGGCGCTGCGTCAGGGCGCAAAGCACGCCGCCTGAATCTCGGCGCACGTCTTGCCATCGTTCTCGTTCACGCAATCGGCAAGGATCTCGCTGTCGGCCGCGCACTCTTCGCCGGCGCTCTCTTTCGAGGTTGCCCCCGTGTTGCCGCACTTTTCGGCAAGCACGTCGGCTGCCTGATCGCACCGGCTTTTGCACCCCATCAGGGCCACGACACACACAGAGGCCACCAGCACGAGCCATCGGAAGCGAAAGGACATGCAGGAAAACTAGCGCGACCCATCGTGAGAGGCCCAATAATCGAGCGCGCCGGTCTGCCGTGGCCTAAAACAAGCCACCCGCATGAAGTTGCACGTGAGCATGCACGACGTCACCCCGCGCTTTGCCGGCGAGATGCACGAAGCGATCGAGCTCGCGGCCACGTTCGGGCTCAAGCCTGCGCTGCTGGTCGTGCCCGATCACCACGACGCCTGCCGCCTGGAAGAACATCCCGCCTTCGTCGCCGAGCTGCGTGCGCTCGCCCGCGCCGGCCACGAGATCTACTTGCATGGCCTCACCCACCGCGCAGCCCCGGGCGCCGCCTCGGCATCTCGCTACTTTCGCCAGACCGTCGTTTCGGCCGGCGAGGCAGAGTTCGCCAGCATCGACCGCACGGAAGGCGCACGCCGCCTCGGCGCCGGACTCGCTCGGCTGCGCGCGCTCGACCTTCCCGTGCATGGCTTCGTCGCGCCTGCGTGGTCGTTCCAGCCATGGTTGCTTCCTTTGCTCGCCGCCTACAATGTACAGTACACGGAAGATCATTTCCACGTGTACGATCCGGTGCGGGGCCAAAGACGCCGCAGCCTCGTGCTCAACTTCGCCAGCCGCTCGTGGAGTCGCATCGCCAGCACCACGTTCTTTTGCCGCGCCGCACGCCCACTGGCAGCCCTGGCGCCCACGCGCGTCGCCCTCCACCCTGGCGACTTCCGCGTACCGCTGCTGCGCCGCGAGGTGGCGTCCCTGTTGGGCTGGGCCAGCCAGTTTCCGCAGCACCGCGGCAACGCGCTGGTGCGCGACTAGTCTTCGCCGTACCCCGTGATCGCCAGCGTGTCGCCCTCGCGTGCGATCCGTAGCACGGGCCGGCCCGCAAAGAGCGGCTCGGGCGCCGCGATCAGCGGCAGCCGCACGTCCCACGACCGATCGTCGACCCGGCGGACCCGCATCGCGTCGAACGCTCCTTGCGCGAGCGGGCCCCGCAGCGTCTGGTAGTCGAGCAGGGCGAATCGGCGGGTGAGCTCGTCGACCGGGGTGCCTTTGGCAATGCCCGGCTGCCACGAAGCACGCCCGAGCAGCAGCCGGAGCTGGCTCGCGTCTTCGTCGGCCAGGACGCCGACCAGACGAAGCGCCAGCGCACGCACGCCCGCGTCGCCCTCCCCCGTTTCGAGCGTGCCAAACCCACGCTCGGTGTCGAGCTCGGTGACCCGGGAGGGCGGCGCATGCTCGAGCGGCGGCGCCGCCTCGGATTGCGCGAGGGCGCGGGGGGCCGTGGTGCACGCACAGAGCATGCAGAGCGCCACCGCGCGGAGGATCACAGCGGCAGGACGTGCGGCGCGGCGCCGCGACGAAGCACGACCAAAGAGCCCGGTGGCGGAGTCTGCCAGCCGGCCAGCGCGTCCGGGTCGACTGCCTCGAACTCGCTGCTGTCGGAAGGGGTGTCGACGTGAAAGTCGCTCGCGACCACCACGAGGTGCATGTCCCCCTCGTCCGCACGGCGCCCGCTCTCGGGCTCGTCCGTGGTCAGCGCCGCGATGTCGGCGCGGTTGGCGTACTCGCGGAACGCCAAGGCGCGGCCGCGATGCGCAGCGAGCATGAGCTCGCCGTTGCCGAGCAACAGGTTGATACGCGCCGCGGGCTGGCCGAACTCGGCGCCCACGGCGTCGGCCAAAGCGAGCGTGGACCGCAAGGCGCGGATCGCGCCGTCGCCCGAGGCGGAGTCGAGCTCGAGGCCGCCGGAGTCGTGCAAAAACGACAAGAACACCGTGAAGAGAACCTCCGCATCGGTCTCTCCGCGGATCTGCGACGAC
>JAYUXI010000077.1:0-5231 GCA_043753085.1 Myxococcales bacterium
GGCGCGCCGCACCGCGTGCTCGACTCGATGTCGTCGCAATCTTCTCCCGTGTCCTTCACGCCGTTGCCGCACACGCCGCGCGCTAGCTCGGGCAGAGTCTGGCAGTTCACCAGAACCGCCAGCGCCCCTGCGAAAGTCAGGCTGCGAACGACGAGTGCAGAATGCATCAGAATTGTGGAGTGTCGAAGTCCTCGGGGATCGAGTCGGGGTCGTTCTTTGGCCGTCCGGGTTTGATCTTGGCGTTCGGGACGACCGGCGCCACGGACGTGGCGGGTGCAGCGCTGTACCGCACCGGCGCCGAGGCCATGCTGGACAGACTGCCCATCGGCTCGGGCGCGGCCGAGGCGCTCGGGACGACCGGCGCGGAGCGGACCGTGGCCGGCGTGGCTTCGGACGGGGGACGCAGGGCGTTGCGCTGCAATAGCGTGAAGCCGACCAAGGCGACTGCGAGGACTGCCAGCAGCGCGACCGGCATGCGCCACGGGCTCGGCGAGGTGGGGCGGATGCGCGACTTCAGCGGCGCCCACATCTCGGTGCCGGGCATGGTGCCGCCGGACACCGGAGGCCGTGGCGCCTGGCCGGGTGCAGGTGAGGTCTCGACGTCGAGGCTGGGCTTCGAGTCGATTGCGCGGCTGTCGATTGCGCCGCTATCGATGCGCGGCGTCGGGCCGGCTGGCGTGTAGGGCTCGCCCCAGAGGCCCGCTTTCCGGGCAGCGTCGGCGAATGCGTCGAGTGCTTCGCTGGGCGAGCGAGGCCGATTCGCCGCGTTTTTTTCGAGCATGCGCAGCACCGGCGCGTCCAGCGCGGCGGGCAGATCGGGGGCGACCGTGGACATGCGCGGCGGCGCCATCGTGGCCTGCGCCACCGCCACGTCGAACGCATTGGTGCCCTCGAACGGCAGGTGCCCGGTGAGTGCGCGATGCAACATCACGCCGAACGAATACACGTCGGCACGAGGGCCCACGCCTTCGCCGCGGCATTGCTCCGGCGCCATGTACCAGGGCGTACCGAGCACCGTGCCGGTCTTGGTCTGGCCGGAGCTGGACGCCGCCGCCTTGCCGGCCACCTTGGCAATGCCGAAGTCCAGCAGCTTGGGCACCATGTCGCCGTCGCCGTCGACCGAAAGAAAAATGTTGGCGGGTTTGAGATCCCGGTGGACGATCTCGGCTGCGTGGGTGGCGTCGAGCGCGCGCGCCACGGCGCGGAAGATCGGCATCGCCTCGGTCACGGTGAGGCGCTCCTTGCGCCGCAGGTAGCTGTCGAGGGGCTCGCCCTCGAGGATCTCCATGACGAAGTAGAGCCGCTGGTCTTTCAGGCGGCCGAACGCAAAAATGTCGACGATGTTCTTGTGGTGAATCGTGTTGACCGCGCGCGCTTCGTTGACGAACCGAGCCGAGAGCGTCGCGTCCGAGGAGAACGCCTTCGACAGGACCTTGATGGCGGCGCGCTTGCCGATCACCGGATGGCGCGCCGCGTATACCGCGCCGAAGCCGCCTTCGCCGATCAGCTCCTCGACGAGGTATTCGCCGACCGCGGAGCCAGGAGCGAGATGCTCGCTGGCCGCGGGAAGCTGCTCGGACAGGGTCTCGGCCAGGCCGTGCGTATCGAGCACGTCGGACAACGAACCGGCGTCGCCGGGGCGCGGTGCTCCAGAGCTCGTCATGACTGCGGCACGCTAGCACGGCCAAGGGCCGCGCCACGTCACTCCAGCACCACGGTGAACGTCTCCGCGTCGACGTGGAACTTCTGCGCGCGCTCGGACTTGACCGACGCGCTGCCGCCTTCCGCACTGGAAGTCAGGGCCGTCTCGAGCTGGTAGTCGCCCTCGGCGAGCAAGAGCCGGTGGGAGCTCTGACGTTGGCCTGGCGCCACGGCGAAACGTGTCTGCTCCAGCAGCTCTCCGCCCTGCATCCAGCGCGCCTCGAAGGCCCCGCCGGTGGTGGCCGGATAGCGGTACGTGATGACACGCTCGCGCGGCAGGTTCGGCGACAGCGCCTGGTAGGCGAACAGGCCGAGCCCGGCGAGCAGCAACGGCACGCCCCTGCGGGTACGCAGATTCACGGCGCCGCGCTACGGACGCGGGCCACCAGCGCGGCGACCACGCGTTCGGGCAAGCCGAACTTGGGCATCTTGTTTTTGCCGTTGACGATGCTGGCGGCAAGCTCGACGTCGGTGTGCTGCGCCTGCCACTCCTTCGACGAAAAATCCGGTGGGTGCAGCATGGGTGCCTGCGGGCCGTTGCCGTGCCCGGCGGGACCGTGGCATGACGTGCACTGGGTTTTCCAGGCCATGTCGGCGAGCTCCTCGGTGGACATGACCGCGCCGCTTGCGTCGGACCTCGCCCCTGCGTCGCCGCCCGCAGAGTGCCCGGCTGGGAGCGCCTGCGGCAGCGCCTGTCGAGCTTGCGCCTGCTGTTGTCCCTCGTTGGCGAGCCGGTCGTGATCGCCGGGTTTCCACTCGGGCAGGCCGTCTGCGGTTGGCGCGCGGTCGCACCCGAGCATGAGCAAACATGACAACGCGGCGGCAAGACTTCGCACGACTAGGACCCTAGGGCGCGGGCAGGGCCTCTTGCAAGCAGGCGACGGTAGCTCTACGTTACGCAGCAGGCGCGGACCTCCTTCCCGAGGCCGCGACCCGGAGGTTACGATGTACGCCAACACAGAACGCGCCGCGGCTGCTGGCCCTGCACGCAAAGTCACGGTTCCCGAGCTGCGCGCTCGCAAACGAAGCCAGTCCGCTGTGCCCATCACGATGGTCACCGCCTACGACTTTACGATGGCGCGTCTGTTCGACGAAGCGGGCGTCGACGCCGTGCTGGTCGGTGACTCGCTTGGCATGGTGGTGCAGGGCCTGCCCAACACGCTGCCAGTCACGCTCGAAGAAATGACCTACCATTGCCGCGCCGTGGCGCGCGGCCTCGGGCGCGCGCACCTGGTCGGCGATCTTCCGTTCATGAGCTACCAGGCCTCGGTGATGCAGGCGCTCGAGAGCGCGGGCAAGCTGTTGAAAGACGGCGCGTGCGAGGGCGTGAAGCTCGAAGGCGGCGCCGACTTCGCCGAGCACGTGTACCGCATGGTCCGCGCCGGGATCCCGGTGATGGGGCACGTCGGGCTCACGCCGCAGAGCGTGCACGCCTTCGGTGGATTCAAGCTGCAGGGTCGGGGCGACGAAGCCGCGCAGCGCATCTTCGACGACGCGAAGGCGATCGAAGAAGCCGGCGCCTACGCGCTGGTGCTCGAAGCAGTGCCGCCGGATCTGGCGGCGCGCATCACCGAAGCGCTCACGATCCCCACCATCGGCATTGGCGCGGGCAACAGCTGCGACGGGCAGGTGCTCGTCTGCACGGACTTGCTCGGCCTCTCGCGTGGGCACACGCCCAAGTTCGCCAAGCAGTTCGCCCAGTTGGGCAACGCCGTGGTCGACGCCACGCGGGCTTACATGCACGAGGTGCAGGCCGCCACGTTTCCGGCGGCAGAGCACACGTTCAAGCCGAACGTCGTCGCGCCTGCGTCCGATTCGGATGTCAGACTGACGGCGTGAATGGCATAGGAGGGCGATGCAACGCGCGCTCTTGGTCGATCTCGGCGGCACCAACACCCGGATCGCCACGCTCGGGACCGACGGCACCATGTCCGGACCGGTGCACTTTGCAAGCGCCGAGCTGCCGGGCCTCTCGAACGCCTTGGCCAGCGTGCACCGCGGCGAGAAGACCGCGGTCATTGCGCTGGCCGGGCCGGTGCGGGGTGCGGTCGCCAAGGTCACCAACCTGCCGTTCTCTGTCGACGCCGCCGAGCTCGCGCGGGACTTGGGTTTTCGCCGCGTGATCCTCGTCAACGATCTGATCGCACACGGCATGGGCCTGCTCGGCGCGCACGCCGACCTCGGGGTGCTCGGTGGGCGAACGCGTCCCGCGGTAGAGAACGGTCCCGTCGCAGTGCTGGCGCCGGGCACGGGACTGGGCGAGGCCGTATTCGAACGAGGCGGGCAGGGCGCGCTCTGGGTCCGCGCGACCGAAGGCGGGCACGCGGCGTTCGTCGCTCCGGACGAGAATGCATTTCGCTACGCACGCTTTCTCGCCAAGCAGCCGAAAGGCTCCGCCATCCCGAGCGCCGAAGATGCACTCGCCGGGCACGGCTTGGGGCTGCTCTACCGATTTTTCGTCGAGGAGATGGGCGTGCGCGAGCCAATGCCGCTGCAAAAGGACTTCGCCGCCGCCGCCGATCCGAACAAGTACGTCGTGAAGATGGGGCTAGCGGGCATGGGCTTGGCCGCGCCGCGCGCCGTTCGTACGTACGTGCAGCTGCTGGCGCTCGAGGCGCAGAGCGTCGCGCTGAAGCACCTGGCGTTCGGTGGCATCGTCCTGGCGGGAGGAGTGGCCGCCTCGCTCCGGACGTCGCTCGTCTCGCTCGGCTTTCGCAGCGCGTTCACCGGCACGAGCCCATTCGCCGCGCAGCTCGCCAAAGTGCCACTGGCGGTGGCCAAAAGCGAGAGCTCGGCGCTCGAAGGCTGCGCCGCGCTGGCGAGCACCCGGAAGCCGCTGCTGCAAGCGAGCCAGTTCGGCCTCTTCGTCGGCACTGGTGCCCGCACCTGACCACCACGGGCGCGCACGCAGTGGGCCGCCAAGCGGCCGCGATTCTGCGCCGATCCGCGTGCGCCCAACGAGTTTCGTTTTTTCTGTGTGCGCGCGCCGCATCGTAGCGTTGCGCGCTCGCACCTTCCGCGCGTCTTGCTCGAGCGCGCCGCGTGCTTACCTTCTTCGCCAGGGCGCCGAGAGCGTCCACACGAAAGACAAACCCATGGCACGAACGCCGTTCAAGTCGCCCAAGTCCGAAGCAAGATTTCCAGTGTTGCCCGCGCTCGTCTCTTCGTCTCATCCCGAAGAGGCGGCGCCATCGAGCTTCGACTTCACCGCACAACTGGAGCCTGCTCTCTTTTCCGCTCCGAGCCGCGGAATGCTCGCACCCATTCCAGTCTCGGCGCTCGAGGGCCTCGGTGTGGTCGTGGTGGGACTGGTACAGATTGCAATCGACGGAAAGTCGAGTGTGGTCCCAGTCGGCCTGGCGCCGTTCGCGGGCTCCGACACGGTCGACGTGCCGGGCGCCGGCTACTTCGTCGACGAGCTCGGTCGCTGCGGAATCTTGCTCAACGGCAACGACGGATCCTGGCAAAAGGCTCTTCCGCGCGCGGTCGAAGAGGCGCGGAAAGCACTCGCCGCCAGCAGCGCCTTCAGC
>JAYUXI010000078.1:0-2068 GCA_043753085.1 Myxococcales bacterium
ACCGTCGAATGGAACGACCGCTATCGAGACGGCGTCCGCCGCTTCTTCCTGGGCGACGGCGCGGTGCGCGGTGACTTCGCCACGCGCGTGGCCGGCTCGAGCGACGTGTTCGACGCCGCCCGTGGGCCCCGCTCCAGTCTCAACTTCGTCACCGCGCACGACGGCTTCACCTTGGCCGACCTCACCGCCTACGAACGCAAACACAACGAGGCCAACGGCGAGCACAATCGCGACGGCCACGATCCGAACCACTCGGAAAACTTCGGCGTCGAGGGCCCCACGGGCGATGCCGTCATCCTCGCGCGCCGGCGCGCCAAGCAGAAAGCGTACCTGCTCACGCTGCTGCTTTCGGCCGGCACACCCATGCTGGCCATGGGCGACGAGCTCGAACGCACGCAGCACGGCAACAACAACGCCTACTGCCAGGCCCACCCGGTGCAGTGGCCCGCGGCAGGCGCGCCGACCAGCGTGTTGCACTTCACGCAGCGTTTGGCTGCCCTGCGCAACCTGCTCCCCGAGCTACGCCGCACCACCTTTTTCGATTCCGCCGAGCTCACGTGGCTCGAGCCCGACGGCTACCCGGTAGGCAACTGGAGCCAGGACTCCACCGAGCTGGCCGCATTGATCCGCACCGCGCAGGGAAGTCTGTGGATCGCATGGAACGGCGGCGCAGGCGACGCCACCTTCACGCCGCCGCGCCCCTACACCGAAGTCATCCAGCTGCTCCGCAGTGACGAGGAGCTACGCAGCGGCGAGGATCCCACGAACGGGCTGACGCTCTGCGGCCGTAGCGCCGCGGCGGTACTCTTTCGCGGCTGACGGCTTGCGCGCACGCCGGTATTATTCGCGCTACCGTCTGCGCATGTCACGTGCCGCTAGCCTCTCCGTCGTCCTCGGCTTCTTCGGGATCGCCTCGTTCACCGCCTGCGGTTCGGACGACGTGGGTCCCATCGGCGACACCATCGACGGCGGCCCGCGCAACAAAACCGGCACCAGCGGCTCACGCGGTACGAGCGGCACCTTCGACGGCTCGAACCCGTCGTCCACTAGCTCGAACGGCAGCCCCGCGGGCAACTGTGAGAGCTCGCGGGACTGCAACACCGGCGAAGAGTGCCTGCCGGGCGGGGGGGAGGCGTCTTTCTGCACGAGCGTGCGCGACGGTGGCTCGAGCGGCGTGTCGTCCAGCGGCGGGGGCGCAAGCAGCAGCGGGAACCCAAGCGGCGCCGGCGTGGGCGAGCGCTGCGACAACGACACGGACTGCGCGGGCGCGCTGTGCGTGACCAGCAAGAACACCGGCGTACTCTTCTGCTCGAAACCATGCGTGAAGGGCGCCGACAACTACGATCCGGTCAGCCCGAACGACGCGACCAACTGCCCGATCGACCTGCCACGCTGCGGCGACGAAGCGGGTCGCCCCGATCCGGTCTGCCGCGCCGACATCTAGCCGTCCGAACGCACTCGGCTCAGCGGCAATTCACGCGGCGGCGGCTCTGCTCGAGCGCCTGCGCCGCGTCCTTGCAGCGCGGATCGTCTGGCCCGGCCAGGCGACACAGCGCCTGCGTGGCGCGCTCGAGCGAGCGCAGCGCCCGGCACTCTTCGGGCTCCTTGGCCGCAGTGCGGTCCGACGTGGATCCGGTGGCCTCGGCCGACTGGGGAGCCGCATCGGCCACGGGCTGGGCAAGCGCTCGTTTGGCGCTTTGCACTTGCTGCTCGGCTTCTTCGATGGTGGTGGGCTCGGGCGCCGCCTGCGGCATCGCCGTGGTGGCAGCGCTTTGCGGGGCCGGCGCACGGCCACACGCAACCGTGCAGGATGCAACGAAAGCGAGAATGGCGAGGGCACGCGTCACGGTGCCAACACGTGGTTGTCGACGCTGCCATGGGCAACCATGCTGCCGTCCGGAAAGGTGCAGAAGCCATCTTCGTCGCCCTTGGGGCCACGACCCACCGTGCTGGGAATCTGCAGTTTCTTGCAGAGGATCGCGCCCGGCGCGATGCCGGTGCCGAGCTCGGCACTGGTGAGCGGCACGGTCTTGCCGCGGCGAAGCAGCTTCATCGCGTCGCAGTCGAG
>JAYUXI010000079.1:0-5223 GCA_043753085.1 Myxococcales bacterium
AGGAAGCGCGGCGAAGAGCGCGGCGAGGAGGGGGACGAGGCGACGGAACACGAGCATCAAGTCGAGAACAACACGTGGCCTTGCCGGATCGTACACGCAACGCGCGAGATGCCCCAGGGTTGCAGCACGGCGCGTTCGTGGGGCAGATCCCAGGCTACAAGATCCGCGGCCGCTCCGGCGGCCAGGCCACGCCACGGCGCACCGCGCAGCGAGCGGGCCGCACTGCGGGTGACGCCGCGCCAGATCTCGTCCGAGCCGAGCCCGTACGAGCGCGCGGCCAGCGCCATGGCAAGCGGCAAGCTTTCGGTGGGGGCCGTGCCGGGATTGGCGTCGGTGGCGACGGCGAGCTCGACGCCGGCGTCTCGCAGGATCTTTATCGGCGGCGGCGCTTGCCCAAGAGCGAAACTGGCGACCGGCAACAGGATGGCGATGGTACCGGCGGCGGCCAGGGCCGCGGCGCCCGCGGCGTCGATGTGCTCGACGTGCTCGACCGAAGCGGCGCCGTAGGCCGCGGCAAAGGCGGCGCCGCCGACGTCTGCGAACTGCCCGACGTGCGCGCGCAGTCCGAGCCCGGCGCGCTGCGCGGCGTCGGCCACGCGCGTCGCCTCTGCCACGGTGAAGGCGTTGCGATCGACGTAGACGTCGACGAACTCGGCGAGGGCCTCACGGCCGACCTGCGTGACGAGAGCAGCCGCGTCGCGCACGTAGGCCTCGCGCTCCGTCTCGGGCGGGAGCGCGTGCAGGGCGAGGAACGTGCCGGTGACGGCTGGAAGATCATGGCGCGTTCGCACGCGGGCGATGGCGCGCAGCTGTTTGAGCTCTTGCTCGGGCACTAGACCGTAGCCGCTCTTCACCTCGACGCGGGTGACTCCGAGGGCGGCCATGCGCTGGAGGCGCGCGGCCAGCAACGCCACGAGGTCATCCTCGGTGCAGGCGGCCACCGCTCGCGCCGAAGAGAGGATGCCGCCGCCGGCAGCTTGCAGTTCTTCGTAGCCGGCGCCCTGCAGGCGCAATACGTATTCGTCGTGGCGCGAGCCCGCGTAGGCGAGGTGCGTGTGCGCGTCCACGAGCCCCGGCGTGACGAGCGCGGCGCGCCGGCTGGGCGGCACGGGCGACTGCGCGACCGGCCCCACGTAGGTGAGCACGCCGAGCTCGTCCCATACCACCGCCGCGTCTTGGAGCACGCCGAGGCCGTCTCGTTTCGGATCCAGGGTGAGCAAGCGATCGGCGTGGATCGACGCGTGCGTCACGAGAGCCCCGCGAGGCGGGTTTGCAGATCGCGGTGGCGCTCCACCAGCTCGTGAAAGCGCGAAAGATCGGGGGCGTTCTCGCGGCCGTGCAGAAGCCGCATGCGCTGCCGAGCCACTTCGGCGCGCGCACGGAAGGCGGGGCTGCGTTCGATCTCGGCGCGCAGGTTGTCGAAGCTCGCCTGCGCCGCGGCTTGGTCCGAGCACACCAGCAGCACGTCGCACCCGGCCAGGATCGACGGCACGGCGTGATCTTCGGGTCTGCCGGGCAGGGCCTTCATTTCGAGATCGTCGGACACGAGCACACCCTCGAACCCGAGCTCGCCGCGCAGGAGCTCGGTGGCGATCTTCGTCGACAGCGTGGCCGGCACGTCGTCCCACGCGGGGTAGCGCACGTGCGCGCTCATCAGCGCGGGCAGCTCTCGGTGCAGCGATACGAACGGCGCCAGCTCGAGGGCGCGCAGCGAAGCTTCGTCGCGCGTGACGACCGGCAGCTCGAGGTGCGAGTCCTTGTCGGTGTCGCCGTGGCCGGGATAGTGCTTGCCGCACGCGTCGACGTGGCGCGAGAGACCGCGCGCGAACGCGCCGGCGCTCGCCACGACCTCGGCCGGGGTGCGCCCGAAGGCGCGATCGCCGATGATCGGATTGGCGTCGTTCGAGTGCACGTCGAGCACGGGAGCGAAATCCAGCGTGAACCCGAGCGCGGCGAGCTCGGCGCCCACGGCGGCGCCGGTTTCCTCGCAGAGCAACGCTCCCGCCGGGCCCAGGATGGCTGCGGGCGGCACAGCGAGGCAGGGCGAACCGAGGCGCTTCACCCGTCCGCCTTCCTGATCCACCGCGCGCACCGCATCGGTGCGGCATGCATGCACCTCGGCGCACAACGCGGCCACCTGATCCATCGCCATGACGTTGCGGCGGAACAGGACGACGCCGGCGACGTGACCGGCGCGCAGCGAGACGGCCAGCGTGGGGGGCAGGGACGTGCCGGCAAAGCCGACGACCAAAAGGCTGCCAGCCAGCTCGGCGGAATCGGTCACGGTACGTCTCCTTGCACGAGCTCGCGTGCCTGGGTGAGGGTGGGGGCGCAGGCGGGGGTGCGCGGGTTGCCGAGGCAGGCGACGGGATCCCGGAAGGGGCCGAGCCACTGGTACACCTTGGGCGGCACCGAGGGCGCTTCGCGCAGACGCCGCGTTTCGGTGTACTTTGCACCTTCGACGAGCTGCTGGCGGATCGATTCGCCCTGCAGCCGTTCGAGCTTGACCAGGATCTGACGCCGCGTTTCCGGATCCTCGGTGAGGTCGAACGAGCGCTGCAGGTGCTTGATGGCCGCGTCGTTCTCGCCGTATTTGCCGAGCAGCGCTGCGGCGGATAGCGTGTTGTCGCTGTCGGCGCCGAGCTCCACGGCGCGGGTCAGCGCCAGTGCGCCTTCCTTCTTCCAGGCGTCGATCTCGGCCTGATCCTTCAGGAAACTCGGCGACAGGAAGGCCATGAACTGGCCGTAGTGCAGCCACACCTTCTGGTCGTACGGGCGCGCAGCGAGTCCGCGCTGGAAGTAGGCGCGCGTCTTGCGGGCGTCTTCGTCGGTGCCGATCGGCGGGCGGTACACCAGCAGCGTGTCGAGGTAGCCGAACAGCGGCGCGTAGTCCGGCTCGAGCTCGAGGATCGTGTCGAGGTAGCGCTCGACGTCGAAGGCGCGCTTCTCGGTGGCGTGCATGCCGTACTCGACCAGGGTCTTGCCCCACAGCACGTCGACCGCAGCGGCCCGGTGCCCCAGGGTGAGCAACCTGGTCTCGCGCGGGGCGGGCAAGAGCACGACGTCTTCGCTGACCCGCACCGCGTGCACATCGGCCGCGAGCGCGGGACGCAGCGCCGCCACGCACGCGATGCCGCTGCAGAGTGCAGCGATTGCGACGAGATCGCCTTTCATCGTGGGCACTCCGAGCTCTCGCGGACTCGAGCACCACGGGCACTTCCTCCGGCCGCATGCAGAGTCATTCCAGCTCGCTCTCCACGATCATGCCTTCGTCGAGCCGGGCGGTCCCGTTGTCGAGGGTGCCGCGGACGGCGAAGCGGCTGGTGGCGCTGTCGCCATCGAGGTCGCCGCGGGCCTCGATCACGAAGCTCTGGCCCTGGTTGTCGAACGCGAACGAGTACCGATGTGGCGCGTTGTCGGCCGTGGGCCGAAAGCCGAGCGCGGCCCAGGTCGGGTGGTCCCAGGTGCCCGGCGGATCGATGCGCGGCACGCCGCGCGTGGGCGTGAGCGGCGTGAGCGCGACGCTGGCGGGCAGTGTGCCGGTGCGCGCGTAGTAGGCCAGCACCAGCTCGCCCAGACGCGGCAGGGCTTCTTCGACCTCGTGCAGGGGCGAGGCATGCAGCTCGCGCACGAACGGCGGCACACACGTGGCCAGCAGCGAGCCCAGTGCCGCCCAGGCGATGGCGCCTTGGCGGAACGTGAGGCGGCGTTTCTTTCTGCGGCGGACCATCCGGGGCTCGCCTCTAGAACTAGTCGATCTGCCGCTATTCGTCGCCGTTTTCGACGTCGATTTGTGAGGCCGCGCGCGCCGACAGGCTGGTGTCCGGCGCCACGCGCAGGGCGTACGTCGAGAACTCCTTGTCGCCGTCGAGGTCGCCCTCGGCCCGCACGCGGGCGCTGGCGTTGGCGCCCACGCCTTCCGACGTGAACTGGTACGCGTACGACTGCACCTGGGTCATGGAGAAGCGCAGCTCGGTCCAGGGGAGCGTGTCCCATTCGTAGGTGGCGCTCTGGTAGCGCCGGCCCGACACGGTGGTCTTGTCTTTCGGGACGGAGGTGCGCGCCGACGTCGGGAAGCGCCGCGAGGCGTGACCGCCGCTGGATGGATCGTTGGCGTCCGAGCGGTCGAACGCGGCGACCGAGCCGGTGCCCAGGGCGGTGAGCGAGCCCATCGCTTCCGCTGTGCGTGCATGCTGCATGTAACGCGCCACGCCGGCGATGGCGATGGCGCCGATGACCAAGGCGAGGGTGGCGAAGTTCATCGCCTCGACCACGCTGATTCCGCGGCTTCGGCCCCGCGCAGGGCGCACGGCACGCGGCAAAAGGATGCGCAGAGGTTGCACGCTCCGGCACGTTAGCCCGATTTGCCGCCGCGCCGCTACGGCCTTTGCGGGGTACGGCTTGCCCGGATCCAGCCGACGTTGTCGTCCAGGCTGGCGTCGTAGGTGCGCACGTTGCCCTTGGGCGTGTGGTACTCGAGGAAGAGGTTGTCGTCGGTGCTGATGCGGGCGCCCCGCACCAGGCGGTCGATCTCGGGCGGTGCGAGAAGCCGTGACGCCGCCAGCTTCTCCGGGGAGTGCTCGAAGTAGCCGAGCGCGTCGTGCAGCGCGGGGTTGCCGAACAGCTCGCGCTGGGTCTCGTCGGTCGGAGCGCAGCTCTGGTTGGTGAGACCGGTCGCGTCGCGCCCGCAGGCGATGAGCACGCCTTGGTTGCCCACGAAGTACAGGTACACCTCCGGGAACGTCTCGCGCAGCGTGCCGATCACCGAGCGAATGTCGTCGTGGTCGAGTCGGTGCAGCTGCAACCACTGCTGGAGCAGGCCGCCAGGTGCGAGCCGCGAGGCCGCCAGCTGGTAGAATTCGCGGTTGTAGAGCGACGCCGCGCCGGCGAACCAGATGCTGGTCAGCTCGATGCCGATGAGATCGTAATGGTCCTTCGACAGAAGCAAGAAGTTGCGTCCGTCGGTGACGTGGGCTTGCACCGCGCCTTCGAGCACGCCGTGGTTGATGCTCGCGAAGTGGCGGCGCGCCATCGACAGCACGTCGGCCGAGAGCTCGGCGACCTCGGCGTGGGCAAAGCCGGCTTCGTGCAGGATGCGCGCCGAGGTGCCGGTGCCGAGGCCGACGATGAGGGCGCGATCGCGGCGCGTCGTGTGCGCGAGCGGCACCACGGAAAAGGCGAGCTGCGCGGCCATCTCGTGGCCGTCGTTGCCCTGAAACTTTC
>JAYUXI010000080.1:0-5222 GCA_043753085.1 Myxococcales bacterium
GTGTAAGCTGCACATGAATGCGGGCGTCGCCGGCGGATTCGTCGTGTTTGAGATCGCCGCGCGAGACCACCGTCACGGACTTGCCGAGCGACTCGAGCAGGCCGCCCAGCTGGGGTAAGCCGCGTGCGGGGATGCGCAGCGAGCTGCCGCCCAGAATGCGCGCGATGCGCTCGGTCTCCGGCGTCTGCTGGACCAACGTCAGCACGTTCGCGTCTTCCACGACGAGCACGCCGCTCTCGTCGAAGGCCGGCGGGTCGAGCTGCAGGAGTGCGCCATGCGCGTCCTTTTCGACCACCAGTCTGGCCAGTCGCTCCTCCACGCGCAGCGGCACGCCGGACGCGCTGCAGATTCGCGGATGGCCTACGAACAGCGCGAGCTGCCGACGCGTGAGCCGCGTGCGCGTATGCCGCGCCGCCACCAGCGCCGCCGCGATGGCGCGATCGTGCGCGTCCTTCGGCACCAGCTCGCCGGACTCGAAGTGCAGCAGCGGGATCTCCTTGCCTTTCGTGGCGCTCGGCGAAACCCAGCGCGCCGTCACACCGAGCGAATCGTCCCACGGCGAGGGCCGTACCTCCCAGACGATCGCGCCATTCTCGGCCAGGGGCGTGGGCGCGTGGCCTTGGGGCCGCAGCGCCTCCAGCGCGAGCTCCCAGGCCTCGCGGCGCGTCCACAGCGCGCCGAGCGACGGCGCTTCGGCCAGCTGAGCTGCGACCCACGCGAAGCCTTCGCGCTGCGCGGCGCGGCGGGTAGCGTCCACGTCGAACGTGGGCGCCACGCCGTGATAGCGCGCCACGATCGCGGGCACCACGAAGTCGATCCAGCTGCCGGTGGGAGCGAGTGCGGTGAGCGGGCGATCGCGGCCGGCACGAAGAAGCGCGAAGTCGGTGAGCGCTGCCAGCGCAAACGGATGGCCGGAGGGCTGGCGAGACAGCTTGTCCAACACGGCTTTCGACGCGGCGAGATCGACGGCGGGATCGGTGAGCTGGGCCAGCAGCGCGAAGGGCACCAGCTGCGGCAGCGAGCGGCCGGCGCGCGCAGCGCCGAGGAAACCGTTGCGGGCTGCCTCGGTCTGGCCGCGGACGAGCGCGACGAATCCGCGTGCATACTGCATATGGAGCGACGGGCCCGCACCGAGCACGTCGGCGGCGTCGTCGAGTCGTCCGAGAATGGCGAGCAGGACGCCCAGGCGTGCGGCAATCTCTGGATCGTCCGCGGCGCGAGCGGCCGCGAGCACGGCGGCAGACGGCGCGATCGCGTCGACGAAGGCGCGGTCGAGCGCGCAGCGCAGGTAAAAACCGCGGTAGCGCGGTCCCAGCGTATCCAGCCACGCCGCCGAGGGATGCAGGCCGAGCACGCGCACCCAGATTGGATCTCGTTCTGGTTCGGTGCGGCTCCAGAGCGTCCGCTTTACCGCGAAGTCGAACAGATCGGGCTTGCCCAGCGCGAGGGCCATGCGTGTGTCGCCGAGGCGTCCGAGGGTGCCGACTCCGTGGCGTAGGCCTGGCTCGGCAAGTCGCGCGCTCAGCGGGACGAGTCGATCGCGCGACATCGCGTCGTCGAGGACGGGCACGACCCAACGCTGGGCGAGGGCGATCGTGCCCTGTGCTGGCACCACGAAATCGCCGAGGGCCGCGCACGTGACGGCGAGCGCTTCGGCCGTGAGCGGAGTGCCCCGCGCCTGGCCCAAGCCGACGCGATGGGCTGCGCGCAGCAGCTCGCCGTCGGTGAGCTCGCCCTCGCCGGCGAGGGCCAGCACCGCGAGCAGATCGCGTTCGAACGCGTCCAGCGTGTGGAGCCGATCCTTCACGCGGCGCGAGCGTAGTATGCGGGCGAGGCATACAGGAACGAAACCAAGCTTGCCGAACCTGCGCCCAGGCACCAAGATCACCTCGATGGAACGCCTCGCGCTCACCGCTTCCGGCATCTCTGGCTTCGTGGCGGTGGCGCTGGGAGCATTCGGGACGCACGGGTTGAAGGGCCGGCTCGAGCCGCTCGCCGACGCGGCCAAGCGTCTCGAGTGGTGGAACACAGCGGCGCAGTACCAGGCAATTCATGCCCTCGCGCTGGGCCTCGTCGCGGTGCTGGCGGCCCGCAATGCGTCGGCGGCGCTGCATGTCGCAGCCATCTCCTTCATGGTCGGTACGGTGCTCTTTTCGGGGAGTCTTTATACCATGACCCTCACCGGGATCCGCGCGCTCGGTGCTGTCACGCCGTTCGGTGGCGTTGCGTTCCTGATCGGTTGGGCAAGTGTCGCGGTGGCGGCGCGCGGGCTGCGCACGTAGTCGCGCGCGGCGCGCTGTCGCGCGGTGGTTGAAAGAACGTCAAGCCCGCCGCCGGCGCGAATTCGCTCGTCGAATCCGCCCCGATTTCCAGGCAGCGGGGCTACCGTGGTGGAGCTCATGGCGCAGACTCCGCTCCGGCTGCTCGTCGTCGACGACTCGGCGTACAACCGCGCGCTGCTGTCGTCCATGTTCGACAAGCACCCCGAGGTCACCGTCGTCGGCCGTGCGGCAGACGGCGAAGAAGCCTTGCGGCTTGCTGCGTCCACCCAGCCCGACGTGATCACACTGGATCTCGAGATGCCGAAGATGGACGGCTTCACGTTCCTGCGGCTCCAGCTGGCCAAGCGACCGGTGCCCATCATCGTGGTCTCCAGCTACGCCCAACGCGAGAACGTGTTCCGCGCCCTCGAGCTCGGCGCGTACGACTTCGTGGCCAAGACCGCCAGCCAGATCGGCGAGGCCGAAGGCGAGCTGCAGCGCGCCATCCTGGAAAAGGTACTCGCGATCCGCGCCATGGGCTCCGGCTTCTCCGCGCGCATGCGCTCGCGCATGCGCGTTGCGGCCGAGTCGCACGCTGGTCTCGAAACCACGCGGCCGGATCTTGCGCCGGAGATCCTGGTGGCCATTGCGGCGTCCACCGGCGGGCCTGCCGCACTCTCGCAGATCGCCGTCGCTCTGCCGCTGCGCGCGCGCGCAGCGCTCCTGATCGCGCAGCACATGCCGGAAAAGTTCACGCGCACGTTCGCGGAGCGCCTCGGCAAGAAGGGAACCTGGGCCTTCGCCGAGGCCATGGGCGGCATGCCGATCACGGCGGGCACTGGCATCGTGGCGCCGGGCGCGAAGTGCATCGAGCTGCAGAAAACATTACGTGGCTGGGTCACGAACGTGGTCGAGCCGCGCGCGAGCGACCGCTACGTGCCTTCGGCCGACCGCCTCTTCATCAGCGCCGCTGCCGGCTTCGGGGAGCGCGCCGTGGGCGTGGTGCTCACCGGCATGGGCGACGACGCGCTCGAAGGCGCCCGCGCGATCCGCGCGCAGGGCGGCCTGATCCTCGCCGAATCGGACGAGACCGCCGTGGCGCAGGGCATGCCCCGTGCCGTGGTCCAGGCTGGGCTTGCCAGCGAAGTACTGTCTTTGCCGGCAATCGCGCTGCGCCTGGCCGAGCTCGCCCGAGCCTAGCTTTGCTGGCATTCGCGGGGCGTGCGGCTTACCGTATGCGGCCATGAGCGCACTCGACCGCGAACTCTCCGAGCTTCTGGACCTGGCCGACGGCATCGTCAAAGAAGCCACCGCAGGCGGTGCCACCGTGGCCGAGTGCGTCGTGCGCAGCGGCGCCGAGCTGTCGGCCAAGGTGCGCCTGGGCGAACCCGAGCTGGTGGAAGAAGCCGCCACGCGAGGCGCTGGCCTCCGCGTGATGCGCGGCCAGCGAGTCGCGTCCACGTCCACGTCGGATCTGACCCCAGAGGGTCGTCGGAGGTTCGTGCAAGATGCACTGGAATTGCTGGACCTGTCGCAGGAAGATCCGTTCGTGGGTCCGGCCGATCCAGCATTGCTGTGCGATCCCAGCACGCTCGGTAACCTCGACCTGTACGATCCGGCGGGCGGCGGCGTCAACGCCGAGCAAGCCATCGGCTTTGCCCGCGCTGGCGAGGCGGCCGCGCGCGAGTTCGATCCGCGCATCTCCAACAGCGAAGGCGCGACGTTCGGCCGCACCGCGGGCGGCGCCGCCATGGCCCTGTCGTCGGGCTTCCGCTCCACCACCAAGGGCTCGTACCAATCCCTTTCGGTCGTGCCCATCGCCGAGGACGAAGGCGGCAAGAAGCGCCGCGGCTTCCACTGGACCGCAAAGCGCTACCTGGCCGACATGGACGACCCGAAAGCGGTCGGCATGGAAGCTGCGCGCCGCACCCTGCGCAAGCTCGGCGCCCGTCCGGTGCCCACCTGCGAGGTGCCCGTCGTCTTCGACCAAGACGCGGCGCGCTCGCTGCTCGGCATGCTCGCCGGCTGCGTCATGGGCAGCTCGATCTGGCGCAAGTCGAGCTACCTGGCCGGCAAGGAAGGCCAGCAGATTGCCAGCAGCATCATCGACGTGGTCGACGATCCACTCATCTTGCGGGCTCCTGGTTCGCGCGCGTTCGACGGCGAGGGCTTGCAAAGTCGCGTGAACGTAGTCGTCGAAAAAGGTGTACTACGCACATACTTGTGCGACAGCTACTCGGCCCGCAAGCTCGGGCGCGAAAGCACGGCGAGCGCGGGTCGTGGCGGCGGCGCCGGGGTGGCGTGCACGACGTCGAACTTCATCCTGAAGCCCGGCACCGACACGCCCGAGTCGATCGTGAAGGGGACGCGGCGCGGCCTCTACGTCACCGAGATGATGGGCTTCGGCTTCAACGCGGTCACGGGTGACTTCTCGCGTGGCGCGTCGGGGTTCTGGATCGAAAATGGCGAGCTCACGTTTCCCGTGAGCGAGGTCACCATCTCGCTCAACATGCTGCAGCTGTGGGATCGCATCGACGCGCTCGGTACCGATCTGGATCTGCGCACGGCCACCGCGGCGCCCACGTTGCGGGTCGGCAAGATGACCCTCGCCGGCGTGGCCGAAGGGGCCGCTGGGTGACATGCAGCCAGACGACGTCAAGGCGCTGCGCAAGGAGCTCGCGTGCACCGCGCGCGAGCTGGCCGAGACGCTGAAGCTCGAACAGAAGGAAGTCATGGCCTGGGAGAAGGGAGAACTGTTTCCCACCAAGGCCAAGATCGTCGAGATGGAGGCGCTGCGCGCCAAGGGCGGGGCGGCGGTGGTGCGCAAGTCGAAGGGCGGGGGAGACGACCCATTCAAGCTCCTCGCCGACGAGAAGCTGTGGCTGCTGATCCGCAAGCTGGTGGCGAACAAGAAGCTGCGCGACGCGGTCGTGAAGTTGGCCGAGGGGTACGAAGATCCCG
>JAYUXI010000081.1:0-5216 GCA_043753085.1 Myxococcales bacterium
GGCGAGCCCGCCAGCGCCGCCTACTGCGACGAGGCGGCGCGCGGGCTTCGGCAGGAGATGACTCAAGACTTTCGCAAGTTCCGCGAACGTCTGCGCTACCACTACACCCACGAAGAGTGGGTCTCGGCCCGCTACGATGTGCGCAACCTGCTTGCCTTCATCGACAACGTACCGGGAGAATACAAGGATTTTTTGAAGAACACCGCGCGCGACATCAGCATGCGCGGCGGCGGCCAGGCAAAGCGCTGATGCGGTTCGTCGCCTCACTCGTTTTCGCTGCCGTGGCCACGTCCGCGTGCGCCACTAGCCAGGGCGACGTTGCCCACGGGCAGCTCAAAACCCTCGCCCGCGAGACCCGCTGGCAGGAGCTCTACGAGCGCGGTCGGGCGTTCGCCGCGGTCGGCGACTTCACGCGCGCCGAGGAGTACTTCGCCTCGGCCCTCGAGAGCGGCGGCGAAAGCCAGAAGCTGATCCCGCTCTTGCTGTACTGCTGCATGCAGGACGGCCGGTACTTGCTCGCGGCGCAGTACGCCGAAGAACACCTCCGCAAACACCCCGGCGACTACCGCACGCGCTTCGTGCTGGGAAGCATCTACGCCGGTCTCGGCGAAGCGGCGCCGGCCGAACGCGAGCTCAAACGCGTCGTCGAGATGAAGCCGCTCGAGGCCGAAGCCCACTTCGCGCTCGCCAAGATTCTCCGTGACAACAAGAAAGGCTTTGGCGAGGCCGACCGCCACTTCCGTGAGTACCTGCGGCTCTCGCCCAAGGGTATGCACGCCGGCGAGGCGCAAGAGCACCTGCTGCACACCATGCCCGACGTCGCGCCAGAGGCCAAAGCGGCGCCCGCCAGCCCCGCGAACATGTCGTCCGCCTCTTCGATGCCACAGCCGCTCGCTCCGCCGTCCTCGAGCCCGACTGGAACCACGCCGTGAGCCAGATTCCCAAAGAAATCTTCGAAGACACGCTGATGCAGTTCTTCGCGCCCATCCGCCCGTACCTCGACGATCCGGCCGTTTCCGACATCATGATCAACGGGCCGGATCAGATTTACGTCGAAAAAAACGGGTTGCTCACGCTCACCCCGGCGCGCTTTCCGAACCGCGAAGCGCTGCTGGCGGCACTGCGCAACGCAGCACAGTTCGTCGGCAAGACCATCGATGAAGAGCGCCCGATCCTCGAAGGCCGCTTCCCCGACGGCTCGCGCATCGAGGCCGTGTTGCCCCCGGCGGCCCCCGACGGTCCATGCGTTTCGATCCGCCGCTTCTTCAAGGAGACCCTCACCGTCCAGCGCCTCATCGACTTCGGTGCCATGACCCCCGACGTGGCCGAAATGCTGCGCGCGGTGGTCGGCTCCAAGCTCAACGTCCTGGTGGCGGGCGGCACGGGCAGCGGCAAGACGTCGATGCTGAACGCCTTGTCGTCCTACATTCCGGAGGGCGAGCGGGTGGTCATCATCGAAGACTCGCGCGAGCTGCAGCTGCAGCGCGAGCACATCTGCCAGCTGGAGTCGCGCCCACCCGACCCCAAAGGCCGGGGCGAGGTCACCATCCGTCAGCTGTTCAAGGCCACCCTGCGCCTCCGCCCAGACCGCATCGTGGTCGGAGAGATCCGCGGCGGCGAAGCCCTGGATCTGATCCAGGCGATGACCTCGGGCCACGGCGGCTGCATGTCCACCTTGCACGCCACCTACCCGCGCGACACTATTTCTCGCTTCGAGACCATGGCGATGATGAGCGACGTCCAAATGCCGCTGCAGGCGCTGCGAATCCAGCTCGCCTCCGCGCTCAACTGCATCGTGCAGGTGTCCCGCCTGCAAGACGGCAGCCGCAAAATCACGCACATCACCGAGCTACTCGGCTACGATATCGTTTCGCAGTCGTATCAATCCCAGGACCTGTTCGTCAGGCGATACGACGGCTTCGGCCCAAACGGCGAAGTGCTCTCCCACATCGAACCCACCGGAATTTTGCCCCACTGTCTGCCCCAGCTCCACGAGCACGGGCTCGACGTCCCGGCCTGTGTTTACAATGCTGCCCACGTCACGAACGCAGGCCCCTCGTATCCGGAATACGGCTGACGTAATTTTCGTCCTGACCGTCTTGCGCGGGTCAGCGTCGCCACGCACGCGCGAGTTCCGCACGGGCGAGCCGCAGGACGCCACGAGCGTCGGCAGCGCCGGCGACTGGCAACTGCGCGGCCCGGGCGTCGAGCCGATCCACGCATACCTCTACTTCGACGGCGAGCAGCTTTTTGTGCAGAGTGCACTCGAAGAGCGCGACGTGGTGTGTGACGGTCACCGCGTCGGCAACGACTGGGTGCCGGTCGAGGTGGCGGCCGTGCTGGAGATCGGTACCGCCCGGATCACGCTGTCGCAGATCAACCAGCCCAGCACCGGCGCTTCCGCGGTGGCGCGCGCGCCGCAGCACGAGGACCTCGACCCACCGGACGGCACGCTGCCCATGGCCAAGCCCGCGCCGATCGTCATCTCGCCCAAGGGCGCGGCGCTGGTGACCGGCGAAGAACGGACCTCGTTCGTACCGCTCGGGCCACCGTCGTTCGCCGGCGGCGCCCAGTTCGGCGACGACGACGAGGCAACCCGCTTTCCGTCCGTCGTCCGCACGCCGGCGCCGTTCAGGCCGCACCTCCCGGTCGACGACGACGAGTCGACGCAAATGGTCAGCCTCGAGGCCAAGATCGACACCACCGAGTACCGGCCCGACGCCGACCCGGTTGGATCCGACGCCGGCGATCCGTACGACGACCTGCACGAGCGCACGCACGCGTCCACGGGCGCGTCCGCCGTATCGCCCCGGCTGTCCACCGCGGCGCGCGGCGCCCTCGATGCGCGCCGCACGTTGCACTCGGGCGAGGCGCGCAGCAGCGGCACCAAGCTGCCGGCTGCCTTCGCCGATCCGAGCCGCCCGCGACTCGAGGCGATGTCGCACCATACTCCCATCGGCGCGATGCGATTCGGCAGCGGCCGCGACCTGGCGCCTCGGGCCGACGTCCGTCGCGCTCCCCCCGACGAGCCGCCGCAGAGCGAAGCTACCCCTCCGCCGCGCGCCAACTGGAACGGCGAGGTCCTCGAAGCGGACGGTTCGCGCGAGCGCGCCTCGGCCGCGATCCTTGGCTACGGCGCTTCGTCCCGCCCTGCCGTGCCGAAGCCCACGCAGGACGCCGAGGCCAGCGCGGTTTCGCGCAGCATCGGCGAGCTGACCCGAGTCGCTCCGCTCTCTCCCGAGGCCGACGCCGCGCGCAAGCAGGCCATCGCGCTCGCCGTTCGTGGCGCCACGGCCGAGTCGCTCGATACGCCGGCGCCGGGAACCAATGCGACCGCGCCACGCCCACGCGAGTCTGGCACGTCCGGAAAAGACACCAAGCGGCGCGTGCAGAAGACCGCCCGCGTGCGCAGGCCCGATGGCAGCGACGCGTACAAGCCGCCACCGCCGCCGATGGCCTTGCCTCAAGATACGCCGGCCAAAACCGTGAGGCCGCCGGCGGGCATGAAGAAGTCGTTCGATGCATTTGCCACGCACTTCGAGGAGGCCAACAACCTCCGAAAGATGCTGTATCTCGCGTCGCCATTCCTGGTCATGATTGCGGCCTACATATTGTTTGGGCCCGACGCACCGCCGCCGCAAGGTCCGCTCGCGGCGGCGCCTGTGGTGGCGCCATCAGCGCCGCTGGCATTGCCGAAGAACCCTTCGCCGGAGGCCGACGCCAACGTCACCATCGCCCGCCCGGACGACGAGGAGCGTCCGGTCGACAGCCCCCTGCTGCCCCTTCCGGCCGACGCGGGCGCGCCTGGCAAGGGCGGCAAGCCGGGCAAGAACGAGAGAGAGGCGCTCACCCCCGAGCGCCTCGCGGCCGACGCATACGCTGCGGGTCGGCTCGATCTGGCCATCGAGCGCTATCGCAAGCTCGTCGAAGAAACGGCCGGCCAGCCGCGCGCCGTTCCGCTCGTGGAAGTGCTGCGCATCCTCGAGTCGAAAAGGGCCTCCGGCCGGCAGGAAACCCTGGAGCAGGCCCCGCCCACCAAGTCGGTGCGTTGAGCTTTCGCTGCAGGCGAGGCGAACGTCGGAAAAGCCGGCTCCTTCCGACGGTCGCGAGGCCTGGCGAGCCGATGCGCCTGAGCTGCCCCATGACGCGCTCGAGACCGAGCCCCCGCGGCACTTGCCACGCCGCCCTCCATTGCCCATTGTTCGAGCATGGTGCGGGCGCGTCGGCTTCTTTTCCTCGTCGCGCTGGCGGTGGGCTGCAAGCGCGTGCCAGAGAACGCGCCGGGCGTGACCCAGTTCAACGGCGAGCGGCCCACGCCGTCGTACAACGAAGGCTCCGACGGCGGCGCGTTCGACCCCCGCACGTTCCGCGGCTGCGTGTCTGCGTGGACCTCGCTCGTTACCCATCCGATCCAGAATCGCGCTAGTGAGCAGATTCCGTACGTGAACGTCTGCTCTACCGATCCGGAGCAGCATTTGGTGCAACTTCGACTTCGAGGCTGCGTGCCGCACCAAGATGCCGAAGAACCGACCCGAAATGGACGACGTGTCGAAGCAACTGATCGAAGAGTGGCTGAAGTGCGGCGCGCCGAACAACTGAGCTGAAACCTGCCATGGAACGTCTACTCGCCCGTCTCGAGCGCCGCCTCGGCCGCTTTGCCATCCCGCACCTGCCCATGATCCTGGTGGCCGGTACGGCCATCGCGTACGTGATGCGCCAGTTCCGACCGGATCTGGCCGACCGTCTCGAGCTCGACTGGGCCGCGGTGGCGCAAGGCCAGGTCTGGCGCCTCGGCACCTTCCTGTTTCTGTCCGCGCGCACCAACCCGATCTTCTTCGCGCTCACGTTGATGTTCTCGTGGATGGTGCTGAACGCGCTCGAGCAGCACTGGGGGGCGTTCCGGCTCACCGTGTTCTGGCTCCTGGGTGCGTTGGGGGCGGTGGCCGTCGCGTGGTTCGTCGGCGTGGGCAACAACGCAGCCCTGAACCTCTCGCTGTTTCTCGCGTTCGCCACGCTGTTTCCGGACACGCAGCTGTACATGATCATCCTTCCCATCCGCGCCAAATGGCTGGGGCTGATCGCAGCGGCGTTCTACGCGTACTCCATCTTCCCGTTCACCGTGCCGACGCTGGTGGCCACGGCGGTGGCCATGTCCAACTACCTGCTGTTTTTCGCCGGCCACTGGATGGATGTTGCACGCAGTCGCAACGTCCAGG
>JAYUXI010000082.1:0-5211 GCA_043753085.1 Myxococcales bacterium
TGATGGGAAAAGAGCATGCGTCAGGCCGCACGTCGCACGAAAATCGTCACGGCAGCGCAACGTCTCCCCCGTCCTCGATTCGCGTCAGGGTCGGTGGCCATCGGGTTCGGCGCTTGTGCCGGACTACCGATCGCTCTAAGTGTCGCCGTGTCGAAGGTGCCAACGTCTTTCTCTCGAGAGGGACCGAGGTGAACAGGGAATCCGGTGTGAACCCGGAACTGCCCCGCAGCGGTAAAGAGGGAACGAGCCCGCCACGTGCACTGGATCTCCGGATCTGGGAAGCAGGCGGGAGCCGGAGGTCCGCAGGGACGCCGGCCGAGTAGTGGGAGCCTCCGCTCCGAGCCCCGAGTCCGAAGACCTACCCTCGACCTCCAGGTCCTCCTTCCGCGAACGGTTCGCGATCGGCCTCTCGGAGTGACACCCGACCTCCGTGGGAGAGGCCGGGACACGAAAGCGGTAGTTCCATGAAACGTGTACTTTGCCTGTTTCCGCTCGCCCCCGTGCTAGCGCTCACCCTCGCGTGCGGCAGCGACGACGCCGAGGGCGACGACGCCTCCAGCTCGTCGTCGTCGTCCTCGGGTACCGGCCCGACCTCGAGCTCCAGCAGCGGTAGCTCGTCCAGCAGCAGTAGCTCGTCCAGCAGCAGCGGCGGCTCGGGCGGGAGCTCCGGCGCGCAGCCATTCACCTGCGACGACTCGGTCTTCGCATTCCCGACGGACCCGAGCGAGCCCCTGAACGAGAACGGCTACGAGGACTTTCTGGCCCTCGATCCACTTTTCCCGTTCGACGTCGTCGGCATGTACACGACCACGGTAGACGTCGCGCCCGGCGCTTCGGGCTGGGACGAAAGCGGGCGCCTTTACTCGCTCGAAGTCGACATGGACACGGGCGCCGTCACGGTGCATCGCTTCACCACGCCGGCCGCAGCCACCGGCGCCCTGACGGACGACGCCATCGAGCTGGCCCAGCCGGGCGACGTCTTCGACCCGCGCTATCTCAACTATCCCGGCGTGGTCAGCCTGCCGAACGACGAGTATGTCCTCAGTTACACGGCCCCCGCAGTCGGCGCCGTGGTGCCAGGTCTCGCGTACCTTTTCGCGGGCAACGCGCCGAAGAGCCGCGCCTTTTCCAACGGCTTCTTCAACGTGGCCGGCGTGGTTCGCGGCGACGCCACCCGCCACTTCTACACGGCGTTCTCGGCGTACGAAGCGGCGCAGTCCACCACCAACGTCGGCGGGCTCTACGTGGCGGACGTACGCGGCCAGGCGCTCGTGGGCCAGAGCACGCAGGCATTCCTGCTAGCCGCCACGGGCACCGACAGCTCGGGCCCCGTGGCCAAGGACGCGAGCGGCACCATCGTGGTTTCCACGCAAGGCGCCACGACGAACATCCGGGCCATCAGCCGCTGCGCCGCCCTCGATGCCACCGCCACGATCGCCGCGCCGGTGCTGCACACCTACGACGAGACCGGCACGCAGGGGCTTGCCGTCATTCCAGCTACCGCGACGCTGCCCGGCTTCGTCGTGCACCTCGCGTACGTCCCGTTCGGGTCCGATCCCGGCACGCCAGCGCACACGATCGCCACGCCGTTCACGCTCACCGGAGCCGTCTTCGCGACGGCGGGCGCCGACTTCGAGGTGCCGGTGGCGATCGGACCCAACAGCGACGGACTGAACGTGTACGCCGACGACAAGGGCTACCTCTGGGTCTCCGTCGAAACCAACGACGGCAGCCGCCTCTTCAAGCTGCGCCGCCGCGCCGAGTAGCACGCACGGCTCGGCGCCTGGCCAGTAGCGCCAGCGCGCCGAGCGCGGCCCAGCCCACCGCGGGGCCGGGCGCGCCGACCACCGTGCATCCGCACGAAGACGAGTCGTCGTTCGTCGAAACCAGCGGCGGCACGCACTTGCCCGCTTTGTTGCACACGGCGCCGCCGGTGCAATCGAGCACGCTGGTGCACGAGTCCTTGCAGCTCACGCCCTGGCAGCCGTACGGCGCGCAGTCGCTCAGCTCGCCTTGGGCGTTGCGCAGCTGATCGCCGACGCACGCCACCGCACAGCCCTCCGCGGCGCAGCACACACCATCCTCGCCCGCGCCGCTCTTGATGCATGCGCCGCCGGCGCACGCATCGTTGTCGGCGCAGACGCCGCCGGTGCCGAGGCGGCAGTGACCGGCCTCGTTGCAGGCGTAGGCGCCGTCGCAGCCGGGTGCCGGTCCGAGCGGCCGCGGCTTGCACACGCCACCGCCCGCGCACGTGCCGCACGGTCCACAGCTCGCCGATTCACAGCACACGCCTTCAGTGCAAACTGCACCTTTCCCGCACGACGCGCCATAGGTACAAGACTGGCCGAGTACCTGTAGCTGCCACGTATCGGCCAACGGCGTACCGGTGTCGTTGCGCACGCCGCCGAACATCACCAGGCCACCGCTGCGCGGGTTGTCGACGAGCAAGGCGCCGGACCGGCGTGGCGGAGGCTCGCCGCGCGGCGCGCCGTTGGCCGCGTTCGCGATGCCGTCGATGGTGGGAGTCATCGACCACACGTCCTGGCTGCCAGGGGCGCCGGCACCACTGACGAGCAGCATCTGACCGGAGTCGGAGGCGTACGCCATCGAGCAGCCTTCACGCACGCCGAGTCCGCTGCCCGGCAGCTCCTGCGTCCAGTCGCCATCGAAGCTCCAGGCGTCGGCGAGATTCGTACCGCCCGCCAGGAACGCCTTGGCCTGGCCTGGCAAGGACGCGCTGCACGGCGCGGTGCGCGGGCTCGGCGGTGTGGGCACCGCCAGCATCGACCACGCGCCGTCGCGAAAGCGCCAGGTCTCGGTCGAGATCGAGCCGTCGTCGAGCAAGCCGCCGTAGAGATAACCCGCCGCGCCGATGCCGAAGGCGGTGGCCGCGTGCCGCGCGCTGGGGCCACCCACGTCCGTGAGCTGCAGCCACGCCTTCGTGACGTAATTCCATGTCCACGTATCGCCCAAGTTGCCCGACTCGTTCTCACCACCGAAGAGGAGCGCGGCCAGCCCGAAGCGCGTCATCGCGGCGCCGGCGCGCGCGCGGGGCACCGCGTTCCTTTCGGGAAGCACGAGAGGCGTCCATTTGCCGCCTGTCCACGCGTACATGTCGTCGCTGAACCGGGTGCCCACCCTGCCGCCGAACAGCGTGGACGTGCCGTCGCTTTCGGTCACGTAGCTGCCGTGGTGCACGGCGGGCATCTGCACCGGCGTGGGTTGCATGATCCACGGATTGGCCATCAGCCCCTCTTCGAGGGCAATCTCGTTGCGCAAGCGCAGCGTGTCTCGGTCGACCAGAAGACCACCGAACGTGAACGGCGCCTGGTTGGCGGTGCTCCACCTGGCGTTCATCAGGATGCGATAGTTCGTCTCCGGCGCGTACGCCACCAGCGGCCAGGTGGATCCGTTGCCGTATTCACGGTAGGACTGGCGGATCGAACGAGCACCCAGGTCGACCTCGGTGAGCTGCAGGCCCACCGACTTCTTGACCTCGTCGTAGAACACGTTGCCACCAGCGGTGATCAAGCCATTGCCACCGCGGGTGCCGCTCTGCGTCCACGCGGCGCCGTCCCACTCCCAGGTGTCGCCAATGGGTGAAAAGCCGAGAGTGCCGTCGGGGTTCTTGCCGAAGCTCGGGCCGCCATTTTCGAACAGGATGGTGGGAAACCCGGCGAGCAGCACGAGCCGCTTGCGCTCGCGATCCCAGGCCATGCTGCCGAGGCCACTCTTCGGGGGCCACGGCTCGGTGCGCGGGATCTGCTGCCAGTCGAACCCATCGAACGACCAGAGCTCGTCGGATCCGGGCGACTCGTTGGCGGCTGCGCCCTGCGCACCTTGCGGCTGGAAGCCACCGAAGACGAGCACGCGGTTTCCGACGGGGTCGTACGTACTGGCGGCCCCGGCCACTGGCGGCGGCGCGTGCAACGACGACAGCGCCGTCCAATCGCTGCCGTCCCATTCCCACGTGGTCGACTTTTGCTCGAAGGTGAACGACGGCAAAAAATCGCTGGCGCCACCGGTGAGGATGACGCGCTGGCGAAGCTCGTCGTAGGTCATGGCGGCGGCAACGCGCGCGCCGGGATCGTGCAGCGGGCGGCGGCGGATCCAGCCGAGTCCGTCCCACTCCCAGGTGTCGAAACGAACGCCGTTCTCTTGCCAGCCGCCGTACACGAGCAGCTTGTTGCGAAAGGGCTGGTCGACCGTCGTCGGCAAGATGCGCGGCACGAACACGTCGCTGCGATCGGTCCACACGTACGACGCGCCCGGCAATCCGCCGCCGGCTTTCGCGACGTACGGACCCGCGGGCAGCGGCGTGACGGCGGGCGACGGCTCGGACGTGGTGGGGTCTTCCCCGCAGGCAGAAAGCACGATGCAGACGCCAGCCGACCGCGCGACGATCCGGAGAATGTTCATGGAGCAACGCCAGCGTATCAGCTGCTGGGCCCGCAGTCGTTCGAAGACGGGTCGGGCGCACCAAGCTGCTGCAACCGCCCGCCGAAACGCATACGGTGCCGGGCATGGTCAGCGAGATCTTCGATGCATCCGAGTGGAAGCCCGTGCCCGGCTTCGACCTCACCGACGTCACCTACCACCGTCACGTCCGGCTCGGCATGGTGAGGGTGGCGTTCAACCGGCCCGAGGTGCGCAACGCGTTCCGCCCGCACACCGTCGACGAGCTGCACGCCGCGCTGGAGGACGCGCGCATCGCCAGCGACGTCGGCGTGGTGCTGCTCACCGGCAACGGTCCTTCCCCGAAAGATGGCGGGTGGGCCTTCTGCTCGGGCGGCGATCAGCGCATTCGCGGCGAGCACGGCTATCGCTACGAAGCCGCCGGCGCCACCGCGGCCGACGTGCCGAAGGTGCCGGATCTGGCGAAGCTGGGTCGCCTGCACATCCTGGAAGTGCAGCGCCTGATCCGCTTCATGCCGAAGGTGGTGATGGCAGTGGTGCCGGGCTGGGCAGCAGGCGGTGGGCACAGCTTGCACGTCGTGTGCGATCTCACGCTCGCCAGCGCCGAGCACGCGCGCTTCAAGCAAACCGACGCCGACGTGGCCAGCTTCGACGGCGGCTACGGATCGGCGTACCTGGCCAAGATGGTGGGCCAGAAAAAAGCGCGCGAGATCTTCTTCTTGGGCGACGCGTACACCGCGCAGCAGATGGCCGACATGGGCGCGGTGAACGCCGTGGTGCCGCACGCCGAGCTCG
>JAYUXI010000083.1:0-5208 GCA_043753085.1 Myxococcales bacterium
TGGCCGACGTGGCCACGGCGCTCGCTGTGGTGCAAGACGGCATCAAGGCCGCACCGAACGACGGCGCCGCCACCGGCGTGGCGATGAAGCACCTGAAGAGCGTGAGCCTCGCCGCCGACGGCAAGACGGTCGCAGCGGCAGTGAAGACGATCCGCGGCGGCGCGTAGCATGGCGGTGGGGTGGCGCTCGATTCGGCGTGCCGCCCTGCGCGTCTTTCTCGCTGCCCTCGGCGCCGTCGCGTTGCTCTGGATCGGCATTCACGTGTTTCCCAGCATGGGCCCGTGGCTGGCAGATACGGCGCGGGCGGCGCTCGGCCCCGGCGCCGTGGCCCGCCTGGAGGACTTCGCCTACGGCGTGGAAGACGACGTGAACCGTGTACGATACAAGGATGCGCCGCCCACCGACTTGTGGGATCACGCCGCGCCGGAGGCAGACGCGCCGGCCCACGTCGAAGACGTCCCGGCGTACTTTCCGCCGGCCGCGGCAACGCCCACGCACGAGGCCGTTGCCGCCGCGCACGACGGCCACTGGACGCTCGTCGAGGACGACGCCGCGCCCACCGGGGGCCCGGTTCTGGCCAAGACGCAGCTGCATCCCGATCCGAAGCGCCCGCACGCGGCCGTCGCCGTGGTGGCCATGGATCTAGGCCGCCTGCGGCTCGAGATGGTGCCCGGCACGCGCGAGCCCGAGTCCGCCACCACCGCGCCGCGGCCTGGGCGCGTGCCCGACGCGGATCACGCCGCACTGGTCGCCGCGTTCAACGGCGGGTGGCAAGCGATCCATGGCCACTACGGCATGATGGTCGACGGCGTGACGTACCTGCCACCACGCGACAACTCGTGCACCATCGGCGTCGCCCAGAGCGGCGCCGTACGCGTCGGCACCTGGCGCCTGCTCGTGGCCGAACGAGCCGGATTCCGTGCTTTCCGGCAAACCCCGCAGTGCTTGTGGGAGGGCGGGACCATGAACAAGGAGCTCTCGGACGGCTCGCGCAACTGGGGAGCGGCCGTGGGCGGTGACACGGTGATCCGTCGCTCGGCCATCGGGCTCGACGCCGCGCGGCGCGTCTTGTTTTACGGCATGGGCGACAACCTCACCGCCAAGACCGTGGGTGAAGCCATGGTAACGGCAGGCGCGAGCGACGTCGCCGAGCTCGACGTCAACTGGACCTTCCCGCGCTTCTTGCTGTACGGGCATGGCGGGCCGACCCCGCAGGTCGTAGCGCCGCTGATCCCAGTTGCCCCATACAAGAAGGGCGAATATGTGGAGAGCGGCTGGCACCGAGATTTCTTTTACGTGGCGCGCAAACCCATCACAGCCGACGCCGGCACGAAAGCAGGAGCACCATGAAATGGCTGGGAATCGCGGGCAGCCTGCGTAAGTCGTCGCTCAATCGCGCGCTGCTGGGCGCATTTCGTGAAGAGCTTCCAGAGGGCGTGGAGCTCGACGTCTTCGGCGAGCTCGGAGCTCTCCCGCTGTTCGATGCCGACCTGCCGTACGACCCACCGCCGGCCGGCGTGGCCGAGCTGAAGACCGCCTTGGCCGCTGCCGATGGCCTCGTGATTGCCACGCCCGAGTACAACTACAGCATCCCGGGTGTGCTGAAGAACGCGCTCGACTGGGCCACCCGGCCCCCCAGCACGTCGCCCTTGCGGCAGCTGCCGGTGGCTCTGCTGGGCGCGGCGGCCGGCATGGGAGGAACGATCCGTGCACAATACCACCTTCGTCAGATCCTCGTGTACACGGATTGCCGAGTGCTGGGCCAGCCGGAGATCTTCGTCGAACGCGCCCACGAACGCTTCGACGAAACGGGCCGGCTCACCTGCGACGCGACGAGGGCGCTGTTGCGAATGCAGGCCGAGGCGTTCGCTGCCTGGGTCCGCATGGTGCGTCCGCAGGCTTAGTCTCCGCCGGCCACCTTGGTGGTCTCGAAGGCGCGGAAGACCCTGTCGACCAAGGGCGCTTCGACGTCGCTGTTGAGATCGCGGCGCGCGAGTACGGTGGTGGTCTCGTTGCGGGCAATGCGGCACTCGGGTCGTTCGAGCTTCTGGGTGGCCTTCACGTGCTCTTCCGCGCGCTCCACGGACTCGTGCTCGCACACCGTGAGCTGCACCTTCTCGCCGGTGTGAGCGCTCGTGCAGTACCTGGCAAGGTGCGGCGAGGCCAATTGTTGGCGCTTGCGATCCAGTACGATGCCGTCCTTCTCGAAGACGGCGAGCACGTCTTCGGCCTTGAGCGGCACCGCCGGGCGGTCCTTGGCTTCCTGCTCGAGGCGTTGCCGGAAACCGCCGATCGAAGGGCCCCGCATCGCGGAGCTCAGCGGTCGCAGCGCGCGCTCTTTCGAGTGGCTCGCGGGATCGGGCTCGCGTGTGGCGCGCTCGGATCGTTCGCAGCCGGAGCAACCCGGCGCGGCAAGCAGGCAAAGGCCAAGCAGGAACCGGAACGCAACCGACATGGCGCCCCACCGTAGCAAAGTTCGAACGCGGCAAGAGATCCCGGTAGAGTCGACGGGTCGTGGAAGAATCTCCGGTGCTGCTGTTCGACGGAGTGTGCTCGCTGTGCAACGCGATCGTGGATTTCGTGATCCGTCACGAGCGCCGTAACGACGTGAAGTTTGCCGCGCTGCAGTCGGGCAGCGCGAAAGGGCTGCTGGACGCGCGCGTGGGCACCCAGCGCAGCGAGGCGCTACGCGCCGAGCGCGCCGGCGGCGGTCATGGAGATCCCGACTCGGTCGTCTTTCTCGAAGGCGATCGCGTCTACGAACGTTCGACCGCGGCGTTGAAGCTGGCGCGTCATCTGCAGTTTCCCTGGAGCGTCGTGCGGGTAGGCTGGCTCTTGCCGCGGTTCGTGCGCGACGCGCTCTACGGTTTCGTCGCGCACCATCGCTACGCGTGGTTCGGCAAGAAGGACGCGTGCCGCATCCCTACCCCGCAGGAGCGCGCGCGCTTTCTGCCGTGACCTACCAGCGGTGATAGGCGGGGTGGCCTTCCTCGACGGCCACGAAAGTGCCATCGCAGGTGGCGCACACCTTGCCGTTTGCTTCCAGCGAGGCCGACACCACGACCTTGTGGCCCTCGATCGAAACGACACGCGCGCGCAGCTGCAGCTTCGTGCCATCGAGCGGGGTGGGCCGCTTCAGCCGAACGTGAAAGTCTGCCGTGACGGTACAAGGCGGCGTGCTCTCCTGGCGCGCGAGCATCAGAGCGTGCGCGCTGGTCCAGTTGCTGTGGCAATCGAGCAGCGCGCCGACGATGCCGCCGTTGACCATGCCGGGGAACGCTTCGTGGTGCGCTTCGGGTACGAAGTCGGCCACGACCTCGTCGCCGTGAACGATGCTTTTGATGCGGAGGCCCTTGTCGTTGGCAGGGCCACAGCCGAAGCAGCGGCTGTGCGGCGCGTAGCGATCCTGGAGTGCAATGGTCGTCATGATCTCTGAATACACCAGCAGGCGGCCGCCCCAGCCAGACAGTGCGAGCCCGGACGGAGCACGCGTGCTCCGGATGACCGGGGCGAGCACCGCGTTTCTGAAAGCACGCAACATGCGCGACCGCTCTTATCGACCGCGTCGTGCATCATTCACGACATCGTCGAGATCGAGAGGTGACAGCTACCGAATGCGCAAGTCCGAACCCAACGCCAAGGGCCGTCGAGAAGCGCGCCGGCCCAAGAAGCCGAGTCAGCTCGTTTCTCTACGCTTCGGCATGCTCGCCAACATTCGACCACTGACGCCGCGTCCCGAAAGGACATTCGCCACGCGAAGAGGATTCGCTACGCGCAGCGACCCGCGAGCTAGCGTCCGACGCCCAAGGGGATTCGCTACGCGCAGCGACCCGCGAAGCGGGAGCTAGCGTCCGACGCCCCTTGGGGGCGCTGCGGCGAAGCGAAGCGAGCGGTAGCGTCCCCAAGGGGATTCGAACCCCTGTTAGCGGCGTGAAAAGCCGCTGTCCTGGGCCGACTAGACGATGGGGACCCAGATTGGAGTGACCAGCACTCCCACAAGGGCCGCTGTCTTACTCAGCCCGCCAGAAAAGTCAAAGCGTCGTGTCGATCGATGCGCGTTTGTTTGCGGAGGCGGCTGGCGCGGCGGCAGGCCGAGGCCAGCGTGCTAGCGACGGACCATTATGTGGCAACACACGGGTGGCAAGCGGCCACCGTTCGCGGTCCTTCCAGGTGCAGGGCAAGAGTCGGTGTGGGACTACCCGCGGCCGCCCGTGCTCGTGCCGGACTCACGGCTCGTGACCGTACGCGCAGGCAGCCGGATCCTCGCCGAAACGAAGCGTGCGGTGCGCGTGCTGGAAACCGCCAGCCCGCCCACGTTCTACCTGCCGCCCGACGACGTGCGGACCGAATGGCTGGCCGCGGCATCCGGCACGTCACACTGCGAGTGGAAGGGCGCGGCGGCGTACTGGACCATCCTGCTCGAGGATGGATCGGTGATCGAGCGCGCGGCGTGGAGCTACCCGCGGCCCACGGCGTGCTTCACCGCCCTCGCTGGCTGGCTCTCGTTCTATCCAGGCATCCTCGACTGCGAGGTCGATGGCGAACGCGTGCTGCCGCAGCCCGGCGGATTCTACGGCGGCTGGCTCACGCGCGAGATCGTCGGTCCCGTGAAGGGCGAGCCGGGCACCGGCGGCTGGTAGGCCGCGCGCAACGTTCGGGTCACGACGGTCGACCGGATGGGATGCAACGTACCCCGCGACAGTCCGCTACACTCGCCCTCATGAACCGGGCGCCATGGCTGGTGACGATCGCGCTGTGCAGCGCGTGCGGTGCGGCCGAAGACGATCCACGAGTCGACGAAGAATCCGGTGACGAAATTCCGGGCGCCGCGTCCGCCGAGGCGCCGGATCCGCAGCCGCCCTCTGCGCGGCCCGAGACGCCGCGCGACGCGGCCGCCGACGCTGCCCCGGCCGACCCACGCTGCCCTCGCGCCGACTGGGGTCCAGCGCGCACGTTCGAGCTCGCACACGGCGCGTACCCGAACAGTGGCCATCCCGACGTCGCCGTGCACGTGCCCGCTGGTTTCGATCCGTGCAGTCCACAAGGAGCCGTGGTGTTCTTTCACGGCTTCAAGAACTGCGTGACCAACGTCATCGGCAGTGAGCCCACTGTCTGCACGCCCGGCCAACCTGCTCGCTCGGCGCTGCAGCTGGCCGACCAGCTGGATGCCACCGACGCCAACGCGGTCTTGATCGCCGTCGAGCTCAA
>JAYUXI010000084.1:0-2059 GCA_043753085.1 Myxococcales bacterium
ACTCTCGTAGACGGCCACTGGTGGTACCAAGCGGGCTTCGTCTTTGACGACGAGCTCGTCTACGCCACCTACGGCGGCGGAGGCACCACCGAGATCCGCACGCTCGACGTAGCTGGCACCAGCGACCCGGTGCGCATCGTCGGACCGGTCGGTCCAGCCGTCGAGCACCTCGTGGCGCCCACCTCGGGCGACGCCTGGTTCGGGTGGTACGAGTACGATGGCAGGCTCGCTGCGCGCCGCGCCGACAACGCCACCATCGTCGAGTTTTCGGTAGCCAACCCCGTGCGCTCGCTCGCCGCCGTGGGCGACTCGTTCGTGTGGGCCACGAGTGTCGGCATTTATTACTCCCGCTATTCGACTGGTGGCGCGGGTGTGGGGCTGGCCGGGCCGCAGTTCGGCTCGTGCGGCACCGGACTCGATCAAACCTACCGCTCCATCACCCCCGCCGGCGACTCCGTCATCGCGATCGAAGGGTGCAGCATTCCCGGATCGCTCGGCTCGGTGCTGGTGCGGTATCCGCTCGACCAGAGCGAGCCGGTACTCCTCGCGACGGTTCCGCTTTCGCTGTCGTCTGCCGTCGTGCTCGGTGACTATGTGTACTATGCACTGGCGAGAATTCCTGCGTTCTGGGACGACCAGCCCATCGACGAGATCCGCCGCATTCGCTATCGCTGAGCTCCTCGTACGCAACTGCGGGGCGAGCTTGCGGCGTTGCGGGCCCGCGCGCTGGCGTACGCGGTGGCGCGTCGGTGCGCTCGCCCAGTGCCGCGAGCCTCCTTGCGCAGTCGACGGCGGCGTCTTCGACGACAGATTGGTGCTCGGCGTGATCGCGTGGATGATGCACCGAAACGTGCCGCGGCAAAAGTCGACCGACTCGCCGTCGGCAACCTCGCGCACGCGATGGACCGGCATGGGTTCGATCTCGCCGTATAGCGCCGCGAACTTCTCGGCGCCGTACACCTGGCGAGCGGCGCGGCGAATCTCGTCTAGGAGCTGCAGCATGACGTGCGATGCTCAGAAAATCGCGTAGAAAAACGGCGCCACGTAGCTCGCGCCCTGCGTGAGGAGCAGGAGACCGAACGCCAGCGCGAGCACCAGCGCGAACGGCGCCACGAAGTACGGATACTCGCGTCCGAGCTCCACGAGCCACGACCATACGACGCGCGCGCGGCCGCGGATCACGGCGGGCTCCGGTAGCACGTCGGATTGGTGGCGAGGAGCGGCGCGCACACGCTCGCCCCGCGGTACGGGACGCAGCGGGTGTCCGCGTCGCAGGCGTGCGCGTCGTCGCAGAGGGCGCGGCAGGCTCCCGCGGGACCCACGCGCAGCTCCCCGGGTCGACAAGCGGGCACGAACGCCGGTTCGCCCGCCGCGCAGGCGAGCGCGTGCTGCGCAGGCAGCGAGGTGCTGGGCGGGGCGGTATCGTCGAGACGAGCGGAGCGAGACGCCGGCCAGGGCACCGCATCGGACAACTGCAGGCAGCCACCGCCGAGGAGCACGTTCGAGGTCGAGCCGCGGTCGGGACTCAGGGCCGCGAAGATCCGTGCTTCGTTCTCGCAGGCGCGTGGAAGTCGGCCGACATGTTCCGCCACGGTGGGCGTGCGTTGAGTCCGGTAGTGGTACGCGCCGTCGGCCGTGCGCGTGAGCGCCCACGTGAACTGGCGCCCCAGACCGAGTACCTCTTCGCCGGGCTGGAGGTCCACGGCGAGCTGATCGGTTCCGAGCGCCACGCCCAATGGCAGCACGTCGCCCGCGAGCGGCTGCAACCCCATGTGCAGTACACCATTCACGTCGACCTGCCCCGGTGCATAGACGTCGGCGCCACAGCCATCGCAGACGAAGTCGGCGAAGGGGCCCAAGATCGCGGGAGACGCCGCCGGCCGCGGCAGCTCGACGCGCGGCACCACCTGCGCAAGACGCTCGGCGACGGCCGCGTGCCCCCGTGCCGACAAGTGGAACTCCTTCGGCAGGTAGCCCGCGAGTCCCAGCGGCTGCAACGTGGGCAACAGGTCCAGCCACGTCGCGCCGGCGGATTCTGCGGCGAGACGCAGGTCGTCGG
>JAYUXI010000085.1:0-2058 GCA_043753085.1 Myxococcales bacterium
GCCGCGAAGAACGCCTGCAGCCGTTCGCCGTGCTCGAGGCCGGCGCCGCCGACGGCCAGGGCCGCTTCCACCGCGAGCGTCTCGCCTACTTTGGGGGCCGCGGCGCCGCCGCGATCCATGACCGGCAGCGTGGCGCGCTCTTCGGCCACCTTCGGCGCGACCGACGCCTCGCCGCATCCGACCAGCACCAGCGCGCACCCCAGCAGCGACCCGCGGGCGCGGGCCGTTCGGAGGGAGGGAGCTGCCGCCGGACGCATCGTCTTCCGATCCTTGCACGAGATCGCCCGCGCTCCAAGTGCTTGACCCTGCCCGGCCGCGGTGGCAGTCGAGTTCTGCCATGATCTCCGGGTCCGACTTCGTCAAAGCATCCGTGATTGCCTCGTGGCTCGGCGTGCAGGCGACGCTGATCGCCACGTCGGGCGCGCGCCCCGAGCATGCGTTTGGCTTCCGGATGTTCGGCGAGGCTTCGTATCTGCAGTACACGCTGTCGCGCGTGGTGCGCGACGGCGATCGCCTGCACGAGGTTGCGTGCCCGAACGGGCAATACGTGGCGAGCGGCCGCAGCTTCGACTGGCACACGTGGGTCAGACAGACCGGGCTGGGCACGTTCGACCGCAAGCTGTTCGCGAGCTATGGGATCGCCGCGCAGCTCGCGCGCCTCGAAGCGGCGGTGCACTCTTTTGCCGAGCACGTACCCGGCGACCGGCAGACGCTGCGCTTCGTTCTTTCGGGCTGGACGCAGCGCAACGGTGGTCCCGAGCTGCCGTTTCGCTTCGAAAGCCAGCCGGTCAATCCATGAGCACGCCATGAGGAAGCTGGCGCGCATCCTCGACGAGCCCGTGCACCCGCATGCGTTTGGTGTGGTCCGGTTCTGTCTCGGCGTCATCCTGCTCAAGGGACTGATCGGCAACGCGCAGGAACTGTCGCGTGGGGGTGAATACTTCGGTGACGTCTTCCACATGCCGTTCCTCGCATGGCTGCCGGAGCCTTCGCGTTCGACATTCGTGGCGATCCTGGCCACGCGCATTCTGCTCGCCGTGCTCGTCGTGCTGGGGGTTTCGGCCCGGCTCGCACTGGGCGCGAGCGGCGCGCTCGGTCTCTACGTTTTTTTGCTGGACCGTACCCAGTTTCACCACAACCGGTATTCTCTGCTGCTGTACGTGTTGCTGCTGGCGTTTGCGCCGGTGCACCGGTCGGTCGCGTGGCTCGCGCCCACGGCACCGGCGAGCGAGCGCTGGCCCATCTACGGCGGCGCGCTGGCAAAGCTGCAGGTGGCGATCGTCTACGTGGCGTCGGCTGGCTCGAAGCTGGTCGATGCCGATTGGCGCGACGGCACGGTGATCTCGTTGCGGCTCTCGCACTGGGCTTCGCGCGCGGTGGAGCGGGGCGCGCCCCGCTCCGTGGTCGAGTGGCTGGCCACGCCGTTCGCGTCCGCCATGCTCTCCCGCGGCGCCATCACCACCGAGCTGTGTGTGGCGTTCGCGCTGTTTCGGCCGCGCCTGCGGGTGCCCGCCATCTGGTTTGGATGTATGTTCCACCTGATGATCGAGATCACGTCCAAGGTCGAGGCCTTCACGTGGCTCACGCTGGCAATGTACGGCGTCTTCGTCACGCACGACGTGGGCGCGCGCACGTTCCACTTCGACGGGTCACGGACCCGCGGCCGGGTGCTGGCGCGGTTGGTTCGGCTGACCGACTGGTTCCGTCGCTACGACGTGCAGCCGTGGCAACCCGATCAGGTGGGAGGCAAGCACGTGGTGGTGATCAGACGCCGGGACGGCACGCGTGCCACCGGCTTCTCCGCGCTGGTGATGGCGGCCCGCACGCTGCCGATTCTGTTTCCGTTGTGGGCGCCGCTCGCCCTGCTGGAGAGCGCACTGCGCACGGGCGACGTCAACCCGCGGTCGTGAGTGGCAAGCCGCACTACTTCCGCGGCGTTTGCCACTCGGGCGACTGCACCACCGGCAGCTGCAAGGCGCGCTCGCGGTCCAGATCCAGGTTGCCCACGTGCAAGGCCAGTGGACTCTGCACCCATTTGTAGATCGATGCTGCGAACAG
>JAYUXI010000086.1:0-5199 GCA_043753085.1 Myxococcales bacterium
AAGGCGCCGCTCGTCGGCCGCGTGATCGGCTGGCTCATCGGCGCCATCGGCAAGGCCTTCTCGAGCGGCATCACCGCGATGTTCTGCAACGAAGAGCAGATCTGGGACGAGAACGGTCCGAAGAGCAACTACAGGCCCATGAGGAACGGCAACGACTGGCAGCAGACCCACGCGGTCGTGCCGTCTCAGTTCAACGACGACACCAACCACCGCGTCGCGCTCGCCGCTTACAAGTTCGGGACCGGCATGGTCTCTCCGTCCAAGCTGTTTTACACGGCGCAGTCCGAGTCGTACTTCGACTGCGACGCCACGTGGGACGACGCCAGGTGCAACGACGAGGAGTCGGCGCAGAACGGAATCGGCAACTCGGTCTCGCAGATGAAGTGGCGTTCGCGCCTGGTCCGCACCCGCGCCTCGAGCATCGGCGGCCTCGGAAGCTTTTTCCAGTCGTCGATGATGTCCTCCAGCTTCAGCGGGCTCATGAACGACATGCTGGGCAAGGTGCCCGGCATGAACGAAGCACTCGGCGCACTCAACCTCGACAAGAACATCCAGAGCGCCGCCGCCAACCTCGGCAGCGGAGCCAACACCGGCGCCCCCGCCGCCAACGCCGACATCGGCAAGATCATGTTCGACTCGCTGTTCGGCGGCTCGGGCTCGTCGGATCTCTCCGCCACCCTCGCCGGGCAGATTGCGCCCAACCTCTTCCCAGGCGTCGCCGGCGCTCCGGGCGGTGTGTACCACTGAGGCCGATCATGCGAGCAAGCACCCTCACGCGCATCCGCAGTCGTCGCAGCGGCTTCGGCGCCATCATGGCCGAAGCGGCCATCGTGATGCCGATGCTCACCGCGTTCTTCGGCCTGATGACCTACGACTACCAGGTCATCGGAACCCGCATCGCCGCCGACTCCGCCGCCCGCGCCAACGTGTCGGACGCGGCGGCGCACAACTGCGAAAGCGGCGGCGGTGGCGCTTCGGTCATGCAGATGGGTCTGGGCATCGTCGACCAGGCGACCTCGGGAGCTGGCTCCAAGCACGGCGATCAGGGCTCGTCCGAGATCCTCGGCAACATGGTCAAGTCCGCCGGCCAGACCATCCTCGCCAGCGCGGTCACCCGCTTTGGCAGCCGCACCGTCACCGCAGCCGCCAAGATGACCTGCAACGAGAAGCCGTTCGACGGCAACCTCGGCACCTGGTTCAAGTACGCCGCGAGCGCGTTCACGGGAACCGGCGGCAACTTTCCTTGAGCACGCGGTAGCGCCGGAGTCACCATCATGCGATCCATCCTTCCCCCCCGTATCGAACGCTGGTTTGCATCGCGTCGCCGGAGGGATCTCGCCCACATCAAGAAGGTGGGGCGCCTGCTCGGCTACTTCGCGTTCGTGGGACTGCTCTCCGGCGCCTACGTGTATCGCAGCGCCCGCGCCGAAGTGGGTGAGAAGATGTTCGAGGTCGGCAAGAACCTCAGCCAGCTGTCGGACATGGTCGACACCACGCACGACTTCTCGATGAACGGGCAGCACGTCTACCTGTCCACCGGCATCACCGACCAGAGCATCGACCTGGTCCTCGACCGCTACGAGCAACATTGCAAGGACGGCGGTGGCGTGTTCTCCACGCTCTTCGAGGATGCGCCCCCCACCGGCGAGATCTCCGACACCTTCAAGATGGGCATCGTCCGCGAGCAAAAGGCCGACACCGGCGCGCTGCTTTGTCTGATCAGGGGCCAGAAGACCCCAGCCACCGCGCTCGAGGCGCTGCAAGCCTTCGCCGACACGCAAGATCTGGGCAGCCTGGGCGACGCCCGCTACGTGCACGTGCACCGCACCAGCACCGGCGCCACCAAGGTCACCCTCTTGTGGACCGAAGGCAGCGTCAAGCTGAACGAGCTGGTGGCCGAAGGCGACCGCGAGCCCAGCGGCCGCGATCCCGATTATCTGCCGCGCCCGCTCGGCGGCAAGCGCCTCATGTCGATCGACGCCGTGGGCACCAAGTACAACGCCTTCGTGTACGTCTCGGACGAGTCTCCGGACGCGGTCATGAACGACCTGAAGGCAAAGATGGATCAGCAGGGCTGGGTCACGGTGGGCGAGACTGCCGACAACGTGCTGGCCCGCGGCTTTCTCAAAGACGACGTGACCGCGTACGTGGGTATCCAGCGCGACACCGAGAACGGGCGTACCATCGTCGGCATGAGCGAAGCCGAGCCTGGCGCGGGCGAGCGCCGCGATCGTGCCTCGCTGCGTTGAAAGAGAGCCCAGGGTGGTCGCATGTCGGAGAACACGTTGGGTCGGGTTGCGTCGTAACGGGTTCTTTTCAGGCGCCAACATAGGATACCGTAGGATTCCCGATGAAACTTGAAAGCGAGCCCGAGGGGCGAGTGCCTGTCCACAGCGCTTTCGAGCAGGCCGAGTCCGAGCCGTGAATCGAAGAGCTCTCGGCATTGCTTTTCTGTTCGCCCTGCTCGGGGTGTTCCTCCTGCTGCTGTACCAGCGCCGCTTCGAAACCGAAGCGTCCGGCGGCGGGCGCATCGAGGTGCTGGTGGCCACGAAAGACATCGAGCCGGGGACTCTCATCACGGACGAAATGATCGTCACCCGCAAGATCCCGATCGCCTACACGGAAGATCGCGCCATCAAGGCCAACGAGAAGAACCGTCTCGTCGGTCTCAAGGCCACCACCATGGTCCGCACCCAGCAGATCATTCTCTGGACCGACATCTTGTCGTCCGGAGAAGAGCGCAAGGATCTCAGCTCGCTGATCCGCCCCGGCTACGTGGCGATGCCGATCCGGCTTTCTCGCGAGGACACCAGCGTCGCGCTGGTCAAGCCGGGCGATTACGTGGACGTCATCGGTGTGCTCGGGGGCTCCAACTCGGACAAGCCGATCGCGGCCCTGCTGCTGCAGCGCGTGCTGGTGCTCGCCTCCGGCACGGACACCTCGCCGCTGCGCGAAGTCGATCCCAAGGGCGGCGGTCGCCCGGTCGAAAACAGCGTCACCCTGAGCGTCACCGCACGCGACGCACAGATCCTGGCGCTCGCGTCGGACAAGGGGCACCTCGCGGTCGCCGTGCGCCGCGCCGACGACACGCGCACCTTCGAGGTCCAGGACTTGCCCTACGACCAGCTGCTCGGAATCAAGCGTACCCCCGTCGCAGGGCCCCGGCCCCAAACCGGTCCCGTGGGTCTGCCCAGCGTGGGCGGCAACGGCCAAAACTAGCGCCGCGGCGCACGAGAAACGCATTCGATCATGACCCTCCCCGTTCGCGCGTCTGGCTTGGCGATGCCCAAGGCATCTGGAGCTCTGGTTTTGGCCATTTTGGTCGGTGCGCTGGGCGCGTCCGACATGCTGGCGCCGCGCGAGGCCCACGCCCAGCGCGCCGGCGCCGCGCGCGCGTCCGAGCCCGAGATCGAGTCGATCTCGCTGTCGATCGGCGAGACCAAGACCATCCCGGCCGCCGGCATACGCAACTTCTCCCTCGCCACCGAAGGCATCGCCGAGCTCAAGGTCTCGCCCGAGTCGTTCGTCATCACCGGCAAGAAGCAGGGTGAAACGTCGCTGCTTTTGATCCGCAACGACGGCCGCGAGACCACCTACGCGATCAGCGTCTCGGCGCGGCCCATTGCCGTGGTCGAGCGCGAGGTGCGGCAGCTGATCGGCGACTACCCGGGCATTCAAGTGCGCCGCATCGGCAACAAGCTATTCGTCGAGGGCGGTGTCAACTCGGCGCTCGAAAAAAAGCGCTTCGATCAGATCGCCTCGCTGTACCCCGGCCAGGTCGATTCGCTGGTCAACGAAGGCTCGAGTCCGCGCGAGCGAAAGCTGCTGCTGCGTCTCGACTTCTTCTTCGTGTACTACGAAAAGTCATCGAGCTACGCGGTCGGCATCGGCTGGCCTGCCAGCCTCGGCGGCACCAGCGGCAACGCGCCGGTCTTCACCACCGACGTGAACCTCGACCTGATCAGCGGCACGGTCACGTCGGCGCGCGCATCGATCGTCAACCAGCCTCTGCCGCGGCTCGACATCGGCGCGCGCAACGGGTGGGCCAAGGTTTCCAAGCAGAGCACGGTGATCACCGGCAACGGCTCCGAGGCAAAGTTCAGCAGCGGCGGCGAGCAGAACTTCTTGCAGACCGTCGGCCTCACGCAGGGCCTCGTGTCGGTGCGTTTCGGCACGAACATCACCGTGCTGCCTCGCTTCGACTCCGTCACGCGCGACGTCGAAGTCAAGCTGGACGCCGACGTGGCCGATCTCACGCCGCCCGCCAGCGGCACCATTCCCGGCCGCAACACCACGCAGCTGCAAACGCTGGTCACCCTGAAGCTCGGTCAGGCGCTCGTTCTCTCGGGCCTCAAGACCGAGACCAAGCGCAACGACATCCAGGGGCTACCGCTGCTCAGCCAGATTCCTGTGCTCGGCGTGTTCTTCGGCTCGCACGCCAAGAGCGCGCAGGAGGTCGAGGCTGCCATCTTCATCGTGCCAAGTGTCGTCGACAGCGTGCCGTCGAGCTCGCTCGACGTCATCCGCAACGCCATGTCCACGTACGACGAGTTCTCCGGAGGCATGAAGGGCCTCGACACCTTCCCCAGTACTCCGCCCGCAGCCACGAAGACGAAGTAGCGCCGCGCTGCTATCTTTCAGGTCTGGAGTCGTGAATCGGGTGAGCCGCCATGGATGTGCAGATCGTAATTCGAGCCGAGAACGGAGAAAGTTGGAGCGAGCTCGTTCCGGCCTCTGGCTCGATCTCGATTGGTCGTCACCAGGACTGTGTCGTTCGTCTCGAAAGTGATCTCGTTTCGCGCCAGCACGTCGTGGTGGACGTGAGCGCAACAGGCGTGCGCGTCGAGGACACCTCACGCAATGGAACCCTCGCTGGCACGCAGCTTCTCCGGCACGAGTATGCAGACGTGCCGTTCGGTACGCCGATCGTCGTCGGCGACTTCACGGTCGCGTTTTTCCGCCCCGGTCATGACGGCCGCGCCAGCTCCAAACCGCGCGCCAACGGCAGCAAGCCGTACCGTGATCGCGGCGCCGATCCGGCGGCCCGCACCAGCGCCCTGCCCGTCTCCGAGATGCGCAGCGGCACCGCAGCTCCGGATCGCAACACGCTGCCGCCTCCGGCCAAGGCCCCCCGCGGCGGCGCCAAGCCGACCAAGTCGCTCGACGACGTACAGAACCTGCCGCTCGTGGCCGAAGGCG
>JAYUXI010000087.1:0-5188 GCA_043753085.1 Myxococcales bacterium
GCCGAAGTGGGCGATCACCTCGCCCACCATGTTGTGGACGGCCATGGTGACCGCGGTGGACGCGCACGCGTACCCCACCTCTTGCATGGCGAGCGCGTAGCTCACCGGCCCCGCGCCGGCGCCGCCCAGTTCTTCGGGGACCGCCACGGCAAGCAGACCGAGGTCGGCGAGGCCGCAGAGGATCTCCGTGGGGAAGCGCTCTTCGCGATCGATGGCGGCTGCTTGCGGCAGGATCACCCGACGCGCGAAGTCGCGCGCCGTCTTTTGCACCATCTGTTCGACTTCGGAGAGCTCGAGATCCATCGCTGCCACACCCTAGAACAGTTCCACCGAACCGGCTGCGATTCCTCCCGCTCCGTACGTGCCCTGCGCTGCCCTCGCGGCGGATCAGAAGTCGAACGTGACCTTGGCGGCGTAGCTGCCCGGGCTCGGCAGCTTGGACGACTTGAGTGCATCCACCACGCAATCGGCGGCGGCGAACGCATCGGGCGAGCTGGCGGCCACGCCGATCGACTCGAACTTGCCGTCCCGGCCGGACGGCTGGACGTATGCGGTGACGTGGTACTGCGCGGAGCTGCCCTTCTTGCAGGCGTTGACCGCGTCGGCCTTGTCCTTGACCGTGCCTGCCACTTTCTCGGCCGGCCAGACCGCCGGCTCGCGCGCGTCGCCCGGGGTGAAAGACAGCAACTTGCGGGCTTCGGCTTCGCCGCCCTTGGGCACGGGCCACCTGGTCTGGGTGAGCGCGTCGACCATGCACCGCTCCGTGGCGCGATCCCCGAGGCTCGACGACTCGACGACGACGTAACGTGCCTTGCCGTCGGCGCCGATGCGCACCAAAAAGCCGATGTCTCCGGCGAGATACTCGATCTTGGCGAGACCCTTCTTGTGGCACCCCGCGATGGCGCCATCGGCGCTGGCAAAGGCGCGCTCGGCGTCTTTCAGGTCGACCTCGCCCAGCTCGCTCTGCACCGACGGCAGGCCCTTGCGCGAATGGGCCGTTCGTTCGACCTGGTCCGACGATTCCGCCGTGGGCGCGTTGGCCGGCTGGTTGGCTGCTTCGCCGCCGCAGGCGACCAGCAGTGACACGGTGGCTGCGATGCGAACGGACATTCTCATCATCCTTTGAGCAGGCTGGCGGCGATGACGATGCGCTGGATCTCGCTGGTGCCTTCGTAGATCTCGGTGATGCGCGCGTCGCGATAGTGCCGCTCGACGGGGTACTCCTGCGAGTAGCCGTAGCCGCCGAAGATCTGAATGGCCTTGTGCGCGACGCGCGACGCCATCTCGCTGGCGAACAGCTTGGCCTGCGCGCTCTCCATCGAGTGCCGCGCGCCGGCGTCCTTCATGAGGGCCGCGCGCCAGGTGAGGAGCCGCGCTGCATCGAGCTCGGTGGCCATGTCGGCAAGCATGAACTGGATGGCCTGGTGGTTCGAGATGGTGACTCCGAACGATTTGCGCTCCTTGCTGTAATCGCGGGCGGCTTCGAGCGCCGCGCGGGCGATGCCGAGCGCCTGGCAAGCGATGCCGATGCGGCCGCCGTCGAGCGTGGCCATGGCCACTTTGAAGCCCTCGTGCACCTTGCCGACCATGGCGTCTTCCCCGACCACGCAGTTCTCGAAGAACACCGTGCACGAGTGCGCGGCGTGGATGCCCAGCTTGTGGTCGGGACTCGCTTGGGTGTAGCCGGCATGCCCGCGCGGGATCACGAACGCTGTGTGTTTGATCTTGGGCCCCGACTTGTCCGATACGGCGAAGACGAGGATGTAGTCTGCATGCGGTCCGTTGGTGATCCAGTTCTTGGCGCCGTTCAGAACCCAGCCCTCGGCCGTCTTCTCGGCCGTGGTGATCATGGTCTGCGCGTCCGACCCGCTCATCGGCTCCGTGAGGCCGAAGCACCCGAGCTTTTGCCCGCTGGCGGCCGGCGTGAGGATGTCCTTTTTCTGTGCGTCGGTTCCGAACTTGTAGAGCGGATCGCAGAACAGCGAGTTGTTGACGCTCATGATGACGCCGGACGAAGCGCACGCAGCGCTCACTTCCTCCATCACCAGAGCGTAGCTCATGACGTCCATGCCGGCGCCGCCGAGCTCTTCCGGGATGGCCATGCCCATGAAGCCGAGCTCGGCCATCTTGGCGACGATCTCGGTGGGCCAGCGTGACGTCTTGTCGAGCTCGGCCGCCTTGGGGGCGATTTCCTTCTGGGCGAACTCGCGGGCGGTTTGCCGAATCAGCTTCTGGTCGGAGGTGAGCTCGAAATCCATTGCCGGTCTCTTTAGTTCGGACCGGCGGGCAAAGAAAGGGCCGGCAGCGGCATTCCGCCGGGCGCCGGACTACGCCTCTTCGAGCCGGTGAAACGAGACGATGTCGGGCAAGGCCAAAAGGCGCGCCTTGGGGCGAACCATCACGCCGAAGCGTGCATGATGCAACATGGGTACGTCGAACACGTTGTCGCCGAACGCGGCCAACAGCGGTTTGCCCTCGAGCACGCGTTCGAGCCCGTGGACCTTGCCGGGGCCGTAGCAGATGGGTCGCTCGACGTCCGGCAGGACGCGGCCGTCGCGCCACAACACCTGGGAGCCGAGCACCTCGTGCGGGGCGAAGCCAAGCGGCGCAGCGGCGCGCTCGACGACGTGCTTGGGCGAGGCCGAGACGACGAACACGGGCGCGGAGGCGGCGCGCGCTGCCTCGACGATCGCGCGCGTCTCGGCGATGTAACGCGTCGCGAGCGACTCGGGCCCGTCGAACAACACGCGATCGACGAAAGCCTGGATCTCTGCGGCGGTCCAGCCGGCAAACACCCACGCCTGGATCTCGCAGATGCGCTCTTCGGAAAACGTGCCGTCGAGGTAGGCGCGCGTGATGCGCGTGCAGAGTGCATGCGCGTCACCGTCGGCATCGAGATCTGCGGCCACGCACTCACGCACCAGCGCGGCGTGCGCGGCAGGTCGGATCGAGCGTTCGGCGAGCAGGGCGTGCCAGATGGTTTCGGCGACGTCGCCGGTCCAAAGCGTGCCGTCGCCATCGAACGCGATAGGTAGTGGCCCGTGGCGGGCCCATTCGGCGTGGAGCAGCTCGAGCATCAGGGGCCGGGGGTGAACGACCCTGACGCGCTCAGCACTGCATGCTCGTACGTCTGACCCGACACGGATCCGTCCGCGCCGCTGGCGCCCGAGCCGCCCGCGCCTGGCAGGCTGGTCCTGCACCAATCTGCAGCGAGAGCTTCGTTCGCGAGGAGGCTGCCATCGCTCACGATGCAGATGGAGCTGCCGCCCACTCCGCCGCCTCCGGGTCCGCCCGTTCCGCCGGCGCCTCCCTTGCCGCCCTTCTTCCCGCAGCCGGCCGCAGCACCATCCTGACCGGGTGCGCCGTCCCCACCCTTTCCACCGAGAGCGCCAATTCCACCTCTGCCACCCTGCGCAGCCGACGCACTGCAGGCCGTTAGCTTGGTCGGGGCCGCGTACAGGAGCAAGCCGACACTGTGGCCGCCGGGCTTGCCGGGTGACCCACCCGCTCCCCCACACCCGCCGCCGCCGCCGCCGCCGCCGCTCGCCTGCACCAAAAGACCACCGCCGCCGCCACCGCCGCCGCCCGCGCCGTTGGGACCCGGAATGCCAGCGAGCCCGGTCGAGCCAACCAGTCCGTTCCCATCGAGCTGGAACTGGGTCGACGTACCCCCCTTGCCCGAGGTCCCCGTCTGCGCAGCTCCAGGGCCCCCCGGATCGCCGGCGCAATCGACCACACCACCGCGGCTGTCGTTTCTTCCCGCCGTGCCGCCACCATTGGCCGGATTGCCGGCGGTCGGCGCCGAGAAGCCTTCGCCGCCCTGGCCACCCGAGTTGTCCTGGCCGTTGCAAAGACAGGCATCGGAGTCGCAGTTTGCTGCCTGGTCGGGCAAGGAGGCGTTCTGACCACCGCCGGCCACGCCGCCCGCGAAGTGAACGCGGCGAAAAACCACTTCGTTGCCACCGTCCGTACCGGCCAGGTGAACGAAGGCCGCTGCGTTGGTCGGGGCGTCCGTCGGCCCGGGGTCGCGATTCGGCGTCCTTAGCTCGAGATCGTCGAAGCGCATGGCTTGCCCGCCACCGCTCACCTCGAGGGCGTAGCCCGACGAGGCGATGATCACCGTTTTTGCGGTGCGCGCACGTGTGGCGTCGAAAGCCGGGTCGAACCCTCCGAAGATCGACACGCTGATGTCGAGGACGGAGACGGTCTCTCGGTACTGTTCTGCCGTCGCAAAAATTGTCTTGAGGCCTTTCATGTTGGCGTAGTTCACGCCAGCCAGCGCCATTGCGAAGCTGCCGTAAGGATTCGCGCGGGTGCCGTCGCCGGATTGCGGGTCGGCGTCGAGACGGACGAACACCCCGTAGGAGTCGGTGACGCAGCCGGCGCTCACGCCGCCCGGATCGTCGAGACGACACTCGGGAGGGGGCGGCGGGCCACCTTCTTCCACAGCGCGCGCATCCGGATTCTTGCCCGGCCCCGAGGCGTCGAGGTTGCTCCCACCGCTGCTGCTCGCGGGCCTTGGCGCGCCGCCATCGTCGAAGTTGTTGCCGCCCTCGATGGAGAAGGCGCCGCAAGCCACGAAGCCCGTCGTCCACAAGCTCAGTGCCAAGAAAGAACCGGCTCGAACCATTCTTGAAGTGTACCCCACGCGCGTGCCCTGGACACGGCTTTGCGCCAGCGTACTTGCTTTGCGTGGCTGCGTGACGGCACGGCGCGCTGCCCTCGCACGCGCACTTGGGTCAGCGGGTGGCGCCGAACCCGCCGAGCACGGCGCTGATGTCGTCTTTGTCCGCCGCCGGCATGTCGAACGACGACGCGTTCGTGATGCCGCCGCTGGCTGCGAACTGGAACTGCCGGATCGACGTGATCTCGGCAAACACGATGCGACCGCGCAGCGCGCCGCGGTCGATGACGTGCGCGGCGAACGGCAGCTGGACTTTCTCCTCGCCGATCGGCTCCGGCGCGGCGAAAGCACGTGCAGCATCTGGTGCAAACTGCATGCTGTAGACACCGTCCGGATCCGCCGTCGCCACGAAGAACGCGTTGCCGTACGGTGACGCCGCCACGGTCTCGCTGCCCTCGAGGTCGAACGATTGGTCGAGCGCGATCTCGGTGTCGTCGAGCCGTACGCCGATGATGCGTGGACCGCCGAGATTGGGGTTCGGTGCAGTCATCAGCGCGTGCGTAC
>JAYUXI010000088.1:0-2050 GCA_043753085.1 Myxococcales bacterium
CAAACACCCACGGAGACAGCCATGGCAGAAACGAAGAAACTCGAGCCCGCCGCCGAAATGGTGCGAGCAAATGCGGCCCACGTTCTCGACGAAAGTAAGGAGTACCGACAGGCGCGTGATGCCCTGTTGGCCGAAGAAATCGAGCTCAGACGCCACATCGTGCGCGTTGCAGAGCAGCGCCGAGCGCTGCCCCCGGGCGGAGAGGTCAAAAAGAACTATCGTTTCGAGGGCGAAGGCTCGGACGTCGGCTTTGCCGACCTGTTTCGCAACTTGGACACCCTTATAATCTACAGTTTCATGTACGGGCCGCAGCGCAAGACCGGCTGCCCAATGTGCTCGTCGCAATTGAGCGCCTGGGATGGCATCGCGCCTCACGTCACGCAGCGAGCGGCGTTCGTAATGACGGCTCGCTCGCCCATCGAGCGCATTCAGGCGTACGGCAAGGAGCGCGGCTGGAAAAACCTTCGGCTCTACTCTGACCCGAGCGGCGACTACACCCGCGACTATGTGAGCGCCGAAGACGCCGACATGCCTGGCTACAACGTCTTCACGCGCAAGGATGGCGTCATTCGCCATTTCTGGCGCTCCGAAGGGAGCAAGAAGACCGCCGACCCCGGCCAGGATTCACACGATGCGCCGGACATGTCGGCATTGTGGGTACTTTTGGACACGACCCCCGAAGGACGCGGGACAGACTGGTACCCAAAACTGGCCGACCGATGAATGCATTCTGCATGCAGCATGGGCCGGCCGCGGCATGCACCTCGACAGCACAACAGTGCGTGGCTACGTCTCCTCGATGGGAAGACTCATCGTAGAGCAGGTGGTCAGTGCAGATGGCTTTGCAGCGGACCGGAACGGCACCACGAAATTCTTCGAGGAAGGGGATGGGAGTGGAGATCTCGAGGGCGCGCTCCAGGAGGGCGAGGCCGAGGCCCTCGAGATGATGGAAAACGTCGACGCGATCTTGCTTGGCGCAAACACCTACAAGTTGTTTGCGGAGTACTGGCCCAAGCAGGATCCAACGCAGCAACGCATCGCGAAGCCGTTGAACGAGCTGCCGATGCACGTGTTCTCGACGTCGCTGCAGGAGGCGCCCTGGGGGAAGTATCGTCCGGCGACGATCGAGCGCGGCAACGTCGTCGAAACGATCGCGGGGCTGCGGAACCGTTACCAGCGCGATCTCGTCGTGTGGGGCAGTTTGAAGCTCACGGAGACGTTGTTTCGTGCGGGCATCGTCGACGTGCTGCGGCTGCGCACCGTTCCGAAGCTGATTGGCGATGGGCGAACGGTGACGCCGAAGGAACTCGAGATGCAGCCAATGAAGCTCGACCGGATCCGCCACTACCCGAAGGGTCTGGTCAACCACCAGTACCTGCTGAAGCGTTGAGCGTCGGTTCGGTCAGGGCTTGGGCTTCTGGCCCTTGGTTCGCGTGAGGGAGTCCTTGTGGCGCCACGAGCCGGCGTCGACGTCGAGCATGTGACAAGCAAGCTCGTCGAGGATCAAGAGATCGGGACTGGTGTACCGACGTAGTCGTCGGTCGGTGGCCGGAATGGACTCCTGCCGCATCAGATCGGCGAGAGCCCCGGTCAGCGTGCAGAAGCGAACTGTGAGGCCCTTTTCAAGCGCACGAAGGCCGAGATTCTGTGCGAGCGTGATCTTGCCCACGCCGGCCTGCCCGCGCAGCAACACGTTCTCGCCGCGCCGTACGAAGTCGAGCGACTCGTGGAGCTGTTCGTAGAGCGTACGGGCGAGCGAGCGCGGATGATTCCAAGCGAACCGGTCGAGCGGCTGGGGCGAGCTGAGCGCGGCGACCTGGCGCGCCGCGCGAAGGTGCGTGCTTCGCACTCGCGTCATTCGAGTTCGCGCAACGTGCGGATGCCGCCGGCGCGAAGTCGTTCGACCAGGTCGACCCGTTCACTCATCGTAGCCTCCGAGATCATGCGGGACGACGTCGCGCTCGACGACGTGCGCAATCATACCGCTCACCACGCCGCGCAGGACCGGAGCGCCTTCGCAGCGCAAGACCCGCCAACGCTTCCTCGCGCA
>JAYUXI010000089.1:0-2048 GCA_043753085.1 Myxococcales bacterium
GTCGGCATCTTGCTCGGCTGCGCCGTGCACCCGATCTTGTGGGCGCCGCTGCCGACCCTGGCGCAGCAATCGATCATGGGCACGTTCCAGAGCGTCTGCGTCCCGAACCTACCGCTCGAAGCCGCCGAGCAGATGATGAAGAGCCTCGGCGCCTGGCACGGCGTTCGTTTTACCGAGCCTGCGCTCGCCAAGCTGCTCGAAGCTTCGCAGCGGATCCCGCTCTTGCTCCGGCGCCTCGGCTCGTCGGTGCTCGAGCTGTACGACATCGAGCGTGCGCACCAGGGCGGGCTCGGCGCGGTCAACGTCGGCGAGGTGGGCGCAGACGAAGCCATCGCGCGCGAGGAGCGCGTCGGCTCGCCGGTGCGCGTTTGGGTCGAGGCGGAGATCGCGCCCGCCGGCACGCCCGTCGGTGCGGTGCTGCGCCATCTGGCGACGAAAGACACCGGCGATGAAAAGCTGAGCGAGCTGGCCCGCATCGCGCGAGGCGAGATCTTGCAGACCTTCCGGGAAGCCGGCTTCGAGAGCACGCTGTCCGAAGACGAGCTGTCGCGCCGTGCCGACGAGGCGGCGCACGTCACGTTGCGCTTGCTTGGCGAAAGTGGCCTCGTCGAGCCGCTCGGCGATCTCACCAATCCGGATGGCTATCGGTTGCCGGACGGCATCGTGCGCCGCACCCTCGCGCGGGGCGTGCGCGAATCGCAGTCGTCACCCCTCGTGGCCACTACCTAGCCAGCCGATTCAACGCGTGCCCCAGCGCTCGTCCCGCACGGTGACGAGCGCCCACGGCAGGATCCACTGCAGCATGAACACGCTGAACACGGCATAGAGCACGCCGTACAGAAACCGGAAGCTCTGCTCCATGCGCAGGTAATACAGCGCCGAGAAGAACGCCGACAGCAACAGCGCGACGAGCGCGGTGACGTTGGCACTGGCCGAGTCGGTGAAGATTGTCGGGATCTGGGTGATGCCGTAGAAAAACAGCAACAGCCGCAGGTTCGAGATGATGAAGTGCAGGATGGGCAGGATGCGGTGGTTCTGCCGGTAGCGAGTGAACATGAACGCCGCGAACGAAAAGCCTTCGACGATGTAGCTTCGGTCCCAGCGCAGGAACATCCGCGACAGCTGGCCATACTGAGTCGGGGCGAGCGTGTGGATGACCGCCGTGGACTGGTAGACGGTGTCGTAGCCGGCGCGCAGCACGATGTTGGTGAGGGCTTGATCCTCGCCGTGGTTGACGGGGCGACCGAGAAAACGCTGGTTGGTCCAGTCGCTCAGGTGCGGCCGGATCACCGACAGGCGAAACGACGAGAGCGCGCCCGGGCACACGGCGACGCAGCGGTATACCGACTGCGCGGCGCGGGCGAAGTCAAAATTCAGTGTGTACTGCACCTCGAGCATGCGACTGATGACCGTGTCGCGGTTCAGCACGGCTACGCGTCCGGCCACGGCGCCGATCTTCGGGTCGGCGAGCAGCGGCGCGATCATGGCGTGGATGGTGCGCGCCTCGACCTCGCTGTCAGAATCGATGGTGATGGCGTACTCGGCCGTGGCAGCGCGAAAACCTGCTTCGAGCGCGGCGCGCTTGCCGCGGTTGCCAGGGAAACGCAGCAGCTTCACGTGGTCCGGAAACTCGCGGCGGATGCGCTGCATGTAGAAGAAGGTGTCGTCGCGCGAGCCGTCGTCCACGACCAAGACCTCGATGCGATCTTTCGGGTAGTCGGACGAGAGCACCGAGCGAATGCTGCGCTCGACCATGGGGCCTTCGTTGAAGGCCGGGATGATGATCGCCACCAGCGGCCAGTCGGGGTGCTCGGCTTCGGCTCGCTCGGTTTCGGGATCGCCGAGCGGCGCCGGCCCCGATGGGTTGAACCCGGGACGCTGCGCCGCGCCTGGCCGGTAAAACGGCCGATAGCGCAACCACAGGATGCTCTGCAGCGCGGTGTACATCGACTGCACCAGAACCACGATGCCGATGGGCTTGCCGAGCGCCGCCAGGAACCGGTGACCGACGACGCCGAGGCCGCCGGACTGGACGTCACCCGTCATCA
>JAYUXI010000090.1:0-2044 GCA_043753085.1 Myxococcales bacterium
CGAGGTGCTGCGCTTCGGTGCGGAGCCCGCCGAGGGCTCGGGTGTATGGGGCGCCTTTGCGAACGCCGTGCAGGGCGCCGCCGACCTGTTTGGCGAGAAAGCCGCGATCGCGGCTCTCGAAGAGGGTGAGGATCACGGCTTGAAGGACTACCGCGACGGGTTCGACAAGCTCGACACGCAGACGCGCGATTGGGTGCAGAACACGATATTCCCGGAGCAGAAGAAGACGCACAACGCGCTGCGCGATTTCAAAAAGCAGCTTTCCAACGCGTCCTGAACGCAGCACTTCGCCTTGGCGCAAGGCTCGCCGGCGGCCGCTTCGTTCGCGAGGCGTGCCGCCTTCGTTCATGTCCCGCTCTCCACGAAGAAAGTTCCCCATGACGAGCAACCAACCTGCCGACCCGAACCAGCTGCCGCCCGTCGGCGACCCACCCGAGCGCGTCATCCCCGCCGGCGATCCTCAGAAGCCCAAAGGGCCCGCACCGGTCGACGAGCCACCGCGCTCCCCGAACGAAGAACCGGGTGGACCCGTGCAAGACCCACCCGTCGATCCGGATCTCCCGCGAGGCCCGGTCAAAGAACCCCAGGCTCCCGGTCCGGTCTAAAAAAACGCGCCTCCGCGTCACGCGAAGTCATTGCACCGCAAGGCGCGGAGCCTCGGGGTGCTCGTGCCGCCAGGCTGCGTACCCACCGAGCAGTCCGTGTACGAACAGCTTGCCGAGCGCTTCGCCGCCGGCGGAGGTCGGGTGGATGAGATCCGTCGAGCACAACGGCGGGTGCGCCAGGAGCCACCTCGGCATGGCCCCGTCGCCGCCCATGGCCGCGATGGTGTCGAAGAACGCTACGCCCTCCGCCTGCGCAACGCCGCGCTGCATCTCCACTAGCTTGGCCAGATTGCGGCTGGAGCGGAAGCCGGCGCTCTTCGGCAAACGTTCCGCGAAGTCGGGCGGAGCCACCAGCACGAACGACGCGTCGGGCGCAGCGGCGCGCCATTTGCGAACCAGCGCCGTGAGCGTTTCTGTGTACTCTGCAGCGTCCACGCCGCCGCTCTCGATTTCGTTGGTGCCGTACTGCACGGCCACCAACGTGGGCGGCCGCAGCGCGTAGGCTTTCTTCCAGTGTTCGTCGGCCAGGTGGCTCCACATCTTGGCGCGGGCGCCGAGCACGCCCATCGCGTCGTACACGAGTCCCTCGTCGCGCTCGAGCGCGACTCCGTACAGCTTCACTTCGCCACGGGTCACTCGCACCGAGAGCTTGCCCTCGGCGTCGGGCACGGCCGCCGTGGCAATGCGCTCTTCTTCTCGCTCGGCGTTGGTGTCCACGGTGGTGGTGGTGGTGGCCGTCTTCAGCTCGAACTGGCCACCGCCAGGGCGCGCTGCGTACAGCACCTGGAACTGACTGACACTGCGCCCGTAGTCGCCCTCGCGCGCGGTACCGAAGTACGCCGCCGCGCCCGCGCTGCCCCGAAACACCACACCGCCAGGACCGTACGCGCCGTCCTTGACCAGCGGACCCGAAACGCGGCTCTGGCGCCACCCCGTGCTGGCCGCGTGCCAGACGTCGTTGTGGAAGTACCATTCCCAGGGGTTGGCGATCGCCACGAAGCCGTGTCCTCCTTCGCCGAACCGATCTTGCAGCAGGCGGCGAGCCGTCCCGGAGAGAAAGTCGCTGGCGATGAGCGAGTCTCCGTAGTGCGCCACGCGCACTTTCACCGGCTCGCCGCGCAGGCGCCGGGCTAGGGCGCGGTAAAACGAGTCGAGTGCCTGCGGTCGCTCGAGAAACGACTCTGCCGCCGTGACTGTGGGACCGTGATCGCGCACGCTGGGCAAGGAGCGGTCGGACGAGTTTTCGGTGGCTCCGATCTCGATTTCGCCCAGCGCGGCCGCGCCCGGCTCGGCGGAAATGGCCTCGTGGACGGCTCCTCGATACAGCGGCGCCCAGGGCGGACGAAACCCGAAGTAGACGAGACCACCGACGCCGATGCATGCCGCGGCCAGCGCCACAGGAAACTTCTCCACGGCTCGCACCATACAGGTTTCCCGCT
>JAYUXI010000091.1:0-2043 GCA_043753085.1 Myxococcales bacterium
TTGGCGGGCTCGGTGAGGGACTCGCCCAGCGACTTGCGAACGGGCGGCGGCGCGGGCGCGACCTGTTCCGTCTTGGGTTTCTTCTTTGCCTCTTTGGGCTTGGCCTGGGCATGAGACAGCGCCGGCGCCACGGCGAGCATGCACAGGGTGACGGTAGCGAGGCGGTATTTCATTTTAAGTCTACTTTAATCCCGCCCGATTCATCAGCAGCAGGAGGATGAGATTGCGGAAGGTTCCTTCCTGTGGACTTCGTCTTCGTGTCGCCAGCCTGCGAAGAGCTTGGCTGTTTGCGTACGTCGCCCGCACTCTTCGACGAGGCCGAAGGTGCGGGCGCGATGGACGCGCTGGCAGGCACGACGACGGCCGAGACGGCCGGAACCGCGCTGACGGTTGGTACCGGTGCGACGGCCAAGGTCGTACCGCCGGCCTCGCGGACGAGCGCGGCGGGGGGTTGCGGTGCCGAGCCCTTCCACATCCAGGCTCCGATTCCGCTCACGGCGAGGATGCCGACAGCGGGGGCCGCGAGCCACGCGTAGCTGCGCGACCTGGCGGGTTGGACCGACCCGGTGCTGATCGCGAGCTGGGTCGTAGCGACGCCCGCGGCGCTGGACATGGCGGTGCCGGGGTCGGTGGCGGTGCCGGTGCCGGTGCCGGGGCGTGACGCCGGCGCGGCCGCCTGCAAGCGACTCGGATGCGGTGGCATGCTGCGGCGACCCCGCACGCGCGCGATGCGGTCGACGTGCGTGGCGCCGTGCGCCGTGGAAAACGGCAGCAGCGCCTCGGCGAGCTCGGCGACGTCGGCGAATCGACCTTCCCGGTCCGAGGCCAGGCACCGCGAGATCACCGCGTCGAACTCGGGCGGAATGCCGAGCCCCAGCTCCGCCAGCGGCTTGCGGTTGTTGCGCAAGATCTTGGCAATGATCTCCGGCATCGAGTCGCCGTCGAACGGACGAAGATTGCTCACGAGCTCGTACAAGATGATGCCCATCGACCAGACGTCGGCGCGCTCGTCGACGTCCTTGGCGTTGGTGAGCTGCTCGGGCGACATGTAAAACGCAGTGCCCATCGCGGTCGACGTCTTGGTGAGCGCGACGCGGTCGTCCTTCAGCTTGGAGATGCCGAAATCGAGCACCTTGAGCACGGTGCTGCCGTCTGGCTGGTTCGACAGGAACAAGTTGCCGGGCTTGAGGTCGCGGTGCACGATGCCCTTGGCATGCGCTTCGGCCAGCGCTTCGAGCGCCTCCATCACGTAGCTGGTGGCTTCTCCGACCGGCAGCGCGCCGTGCGTCTCCAGCACTTTTTCGAGGTCGAAGCCCTCGAGGTATTCCATCACCATGAAGGTGCGGCTGTCCGGCAAAGTCCCCACGTCGATCACACGAACGACATTCTTGCCCTGCATGCGCGCCGCGGCGCGCGCTTCACGCGCGAAGCGCTCGACGATCTCCGGATGCTCGGTCGCTTCCGGCAGCAGGAACTTGATGGCGACTCGCTGATCGAGATGCACGTGCGTGGCAGCGACCACGAGACCCATGCCGCCCTGACCGAGCACGCGTTCGACACGGTACTTGTCTGCGAGAATCTCGCCCTCTACAGGGAGCTGCCAGGTTGCCATTGCCGGTTGGCGTCAGCATACGGCGCCCGGATTTTTACGCCAAGGAAGAAGAAACCCCGGCGTATGTTGGTATGCTCCAGCGATGCGCAGGTCGGCTTCCCCCCTCGGCAGCGCCTCACGCAGCGCCGACCACGCTCGTTCGATCGTCACGGCGGCGTGGGCGGCTGGCATCGTTCTTGCCGTTCTCGCCGGGGGTGCATGCACGTACGAGTCCGAACCGCTCTTCCCTGGCGACGGCGGACCGGGTGCAGATACTGGGCAGCCTTCGAGCTCGGGCCAGGTGGGCGACGGGCCGTTCCCGGCCCCTCGCGTGGTTCCCGGCAACGCGCCGGGACACTGCAACGACGGGCAAAAGAGCGGCGACGAGAGCGACGTCGATTGCGGTGGCAGCGAATGTGCCACGTGTGGGCCCGCCCGCTCCTGCGGCGCGG
>JAYUXI010000092.1:0-12284 GCA_043753085.1 Myxococcales bacterium
CCGTGGCGTGTAGATCGTGGTGCTCGTTGATCAGCAAGCTCGGGTCGACCAGGAAGCTGGCCAGGCGCGTGTCGAACGCAACGCCGCGAAGCGCGATGCCGCGCGCGTGGAGCACGAGCAGCAGCTCCTTGGCGTCGTGCACGATCTTGGGCCGGGTGGCGTCTTCGAGCCAGACCGCGGCAGCGCGCAGGCACTCCCCCGTGGCCAGCACGTAGTCCACGCGGCCGAGCTCCGTGCAGATCGCGAGTCCGGCCAGCTCGCCCCGCAACGCTCGCCCCTCGAAGAGCGGCACCACCGCGGAAAGCGTGGTGGGCAGTGCCGCCGTGACGGCGTCCGCCGTAGCGTAGCTGGTGACGACCACCGCGCTGCGACCCGCCCGGACCTGGGCAGCGCGCGCGTCGGTCGTGTCCTGGTGCGAGAGCAGCGAGTAGAACTCCAGCGACTTCAGCAGCGCGTTGAGCGCGGCGGGATCCGGCGGGGCGATCGCGAGCGAGTCGAGTGCGAACGGCAGCGCGGCGTGCCGGTCGAGCAGGACCAGCTCGCGTGACATCCGGGCGCTCTCCTTGCCTGCCTCGAGCGCGGTCTTCACGCGTCCCTTGAAGGCTGCGGGCTCTGCCTCGAGGCGAGCGAAGATGGCGTCCAGCGAGCCGTGTTCCTCGAGCAGTTGCGCGGCGCCCTTCTGGCCGATGCCGGCCACGCCGGGCACGTTGTCGGATACGTCGCCGACCAGCGCCTGCAGATCCACCATGCGTTCGGGCGAGACGCCCCACTTCTTGCGCACCAGCTCCGCGTCGTAGACGACGTCGCGGATGGGATCGTGCATGCGCACCCGCGCGTCGCTGGAGCGGACCAGCTGCGCGAAGTCCTTGTCGGAGCTGACGATCACGACCTCGTGCCCGGCTTCGAGAGACGCCTCGGTGAGGGTGGCGATGACGTCGTCGGCTTCGAGACCAGGCGCGCGCAGCAGCGGGAAGTTGTAGGCCCGAACCAGCTGGTCGATGAGTGGAAGCTGCGCCACCAGCTCGGTGGGCATGGGCGGACGCTGCGCCTTGTACTCTGCATACATCGCGTCGCGCACGGTGCGCCCGGGCGGATCGAACACCACCGCGCCGAAGGTGGGTCGCTTCCCCGCGAACATCTTGGTGAACATGGTCGCGAAACCGAAGACCGCGTTCGTGTGGATGCCGTCTTTGGTCTTCAGGTGCGGCGGCAACGCGTAGAACGCGCGGTAAATCAGCGCCGATCCATCGACCAAGACGACGCGGGCGCTCACCACGCCGCCATCTGGAATCTGCTCCACCGAGGCGTCATGACGTCGCAGTCTACCCGCAAACGTCGCTTGCATTGCTAGAGTGCGCCGCATGGGCGAGGCGCGCGCCACCATCCACGCCATCCTCGGTCCCACCAACACGGGCAAAACGCACCGCGCCATCGAGCGCATGCTGGAGCACGGCAGCGGCATGCTGGGCTTCCCGCTGCGCTTGCTCGCGCGCGAAGTGTACGACCGCGTCCGCGCACGCGTCGGCGCGGACGACGTGGCGCTGGTGACCGGCGAAGAGAAAATCGTGCCGCGGACGGCGCGCTACTTCGTATGCACGGTGGAAGCCATGCCGATGTCGAGACCGGTCGAGTTCCTCGCCGTCGACGAAGTGCAGCTCGCCGCCCACGAGCAGCGCGGCTACCTGTTCACCGAGCGCCTGCTCGATGCGCGCGGCACCTGCGAGACTTGGTTTCTCGGCTCGGATTCCATGCGTGCGGTCCTGCGCGAGCTGGTGCCTACCGCGCAGGTGTCCACCTTTGCCCGGCTCTCGCGCCTCGCCTACGCCGGGGCCGACAACTTGCCGAAGGTGCCGCCGCGAAGCGCGATCGTCGCGTTCTCGCTGCCGGAGGTGTACGCGCTCGCCGAGCGCATTCGCGTTCGGCGCGGTGGGGCGGCCGTGGTGGCCGGCGCGCTGTCGCCACGCACGCGCAACGCGCAGGTGGCCCTGTTCCAGGAAGGCGCGGTGGATTTCCTGGTGGCGACGGACGCGATCGGCATGGGCCTGAATCTCGACGTGGCGCACGTGGCCTTCGCCAGCCTCCGCAAGTTCGACGGCCGTGAGGTCCGGCCGCTCGGCGACGCCGAGACCTCGCAGATCGCCGGGCGCGCTGGCCGTCACCTGCGCGACGGCACCTTCGGCACGGTGCGCCCTGCCCTGCTCGCCGAGTCGACCGTGTTCGCGGTGGAGCACCACCACGTGACGCTGGTGCGCAAGGTGTATTGGCGCTCCAGCGATCTCGACTTCACCTCGACCGCCGCCTTGCTCGCGTCGTTGCAAGTGCCGCCCGCACGGGCGCGGCTACGCGCCGCGCCGCTGGCAGACGATCAGCGCGCGCTCGAGGCCTTGCTGGCGCGCGATCCAACGCTCGCACGACTGCGCGACGACGGCGTGCGGCGTCTCTGGGCCGTGTGCAAGATCCCCGATTTTCGCAAGCTGCTGTTCGAGAATCACGTGCGATTTCTGGCCGAGCTCCACGAGGAGCTGCGCGAGCAGGCGGGCCTGGTACGCCCGGACTGGCTCGACCGCCGCATCGCCCCACTCGACGACGTGCTCGGCGAGGTCGACGATCTGACCGCCCGCATCGCCGAAACGCGCCTCTACACCTACGTGGCCAACCAGGGCACCTGGGTGCAGGACGCAGACAACTGGCGCGCGCGCACCACGGCGCTCGAGGATCGCCTGTCCGACGCGCTGCACGAGAAGCTGGTCCAGCGCTTCGTCACCGACACGCGCAAGGCGCCACAGCGGCCGGCTGGGCGGCGCGGCCGCGCCGCACCGGCCGTGTTCGACGACACACCGGCGATCGCCCCGGGCAATCCCTTCGCCGCACTCCTGCCGCTCCGACGGGCGCTGCGGGATGCGCGTCTCGATTCGACTCCGAACCTGGTCGACTGGGTCGAGGAGGCCAATCGCGACGACCTCGACTGGCTGCTGGCCCGCGATCTCGCGGCGCTGCGGCTCGAGGCGCACGGCGCGCTGACCCTCGAAGGCCGTACCCTCGGCATGGCCCGAGCCGGGCTCGAGCTCGGCGTGCCGAACGTCACGCTGGATCTCGAGCTGTCGCGCAAGGCCGACCGCGCAACCGCGGAGCGCTTCGTACAGGACGCGCTGCGCCTGCGGACGGCAGCGTTGTTTCCACGGCTCTACGAGCCCGATGCCGCGGACGAGCCCGCGCTGCGAGGCCTCCGCTTCGCGCTGCGCCGCGGGCTCGGCATCACCCGCCGCGAGGGACTGGTCGTGGGACCCGAGCTGGGCGTGCTGCGCGAGGGGCGGCGTTGGCTCGCTACCCCGGGCCGCGGCGATCCGGCCCGCCGTACCTGGGTCGCCACGCTGCTCGCCGTCGCCTACGGCCACGCCGTCCCCCTGCCAGAGAGCCACGTCGAGGCCGTCGCGTTCCGAGCGCCGCGCGCCTTCTGGGAGACCGCCGGGTTCGCCCGGATCGGCCGCTTCGCGCTGCCCATCGGCGTGGCCGAGTCCATTCTCGACGCGTTGGCCGCGGGCGAACGAGCCGCGGCCGAACGTCTGGCCCGCCACGCCGGCTTCCCCGCCCGCGAGGTGCACAGACACGTGGACGATCTCCGGGACGACGTCGCCCCGGACGATCCCTGAGCAATCCGTGCTCCAGGCCCTGGTGCGCGGCCGATCCGCCAGGCATGGGCAGCGGACCCCTTGCGTGCTACGAGCTACCCGCTGCCGTGACTTCGGCAGGTGCTCGCCTCTGGCACTCGGATTGCTCGTGCGGACACCATCCGACATCTAGGTACCCCGGTCGCTCCCCGGCTTGAAAGGACTCGAATGCGCCACGTCTCGCTCGCCCTCGCTCTCACTGCTTCGGTCGCGACGTTCGCTTGCGCCAGCGATCCCGCTGCCGGCACCGACGAAGATCCGGTGGCCGAGGCCGACAGCGCCGACCAGCTCCGCGTTCGCGGCACCGCCGCGTGGTTCTACTCCGGACCGTTGCCCGCGCTGGAAGGGGCAGAGGTGGTCGTTTCGCTCAAGGGCCATACCGCACGGGCCACGGGCTACCTGCCGCGCGGCGCCGACATCCCGAACGCTCCGCACGTGAAGGCGGTCCGCGAGAACGGCCGGGTCCGCATCCACGTCGTGTATCCGATCGCCACCGGCGCCAGCTACAGTGCGGCGGCCGGCCAGTACCGATTCGAGCGCGCCATTCCCTATCGGCCAGACGGCAACACCTACACCAACTCGGCGGGCAACCACTGGGTCACCTGGGGCGGCTTCCCATTCCTTGGCTACAACGGCACCATCGCCATGCACGGTCCGATCACGTCGGGCCGTTCCAAGCGGGGCGACGCCAATGTGTGGTTTCTCCGCCGCGGCAAGGTGTCGTCGGGCTGCAATCGCATGATGGGCGAGCACGTGACCGAGCTCGCGCACCTGGTCGGCATCGACATGTTGCGCTTCTATGCGCCGAAACAGACCATCACGCCCCGCCCGTCGTTGGTCACCCTGCTGGACGATTACGACCAGCTCGACGGCAAGTACGTCGACGTCGACTTCCCGACCGACGTGGGAGTCGTTCGCCCTGGTGTCGCCTCCGGCCCGGAGAACGTCGCCATGTTCGGCTCGTGGGTCGGGTCGGAATTGCCCGACGGCTCGGATCTCCCCGCGGATCTCGCCTGGGAAGGCGGCGTAGCGGGCAAGCGTTACGTTTTCAGGGAACATGCCACCTACGACTGGGTCTGCTCGGCGCTTCCGGAAGAGATCACGAAGCTCGAAGCCTACGCCAGGACCCTTCCCGGCAAGCGCCTGCCCGCCGATTTTTGCGGCCGCAAGAACTGCATCGTGGCGGCGCTCGGCAGCGGCGGCGATCCGAACGCGTGCCAGCCGGGCTCGTACGCGACGCCGTAACCGGGCCTCTGGCCGGCGCTTCTTCGAAAAGTCCCGCACGACACCGGTACGAAGCGCCGGTATTTTCCCGACGAGCACTGGCGTGGCTCGATGGAATGCGCATGCTGCCGCCAAAGATCGCCATGGCGTCAAATCCCCCCATCGAGCCTACGCTCGTGGTTGCTCGAGCATCCACGACAGAAGCACTCGAGCCCGGAACGGCCGTCGGGGAGTATCTGATCGAGGAACGGATCGGCGAGGGGGGATTCGGCGCGGTGTACGCCGCGAATCATCCCGTGATCGGCAAGCGTGCCGCCGTGAAGGTCCTGTCGCGTGAGTTCTCCACCGACGCGTCGCTGTCCGCGCGGTTCATCAACGAGGCGCGCGCCGTCAACACCATCCGCCACGGCAACATCGTCGACATCTTTTCGTTCGGCCGGCTGAAAGACCAGCGGCTGTATTTCATCATGGAGATGCTCGAGGGCGAGTCGCTCGAAACCTACCTGCGGCGCAAGCAGCAGCTCGACATCACCGAGACGCTGGGGATTTTCCATTCGATCGCGCGCGCGCTCGACGCCACGCACGCCGCAGGCATCGTCCACCGCGACTTGAAGCCGGCCAACGTGTATCTCGCCATCGACGGCGAGGGCACGGTCACGCCCAAGCTGCTCGACTTCGGCATCGCCAAGCTCGATACCCATTCCAACCCCAACTACATGCATTACGCACCGACCGAGACCGGCACGGTGATGGGTACGCCGGCGTACATGGCGCCCGAGCAGTGCAAGGGCGAGATCGTCACCGCACGCGCCGACGTGTACTCCTTCGGAGTGATGGTGCATCGTGCACTTACCGGCAAGGTACCTTTCGAGGGCAAGAACGTGTTGAGCGTCGCAGTCGCGCAAACCGTGGCGCCGCCGCCCGCCATGTCGGACGTCGACGGCGCGCTGCCCATCGCGCTGGACGCGCCGGTGCTGCGCATGCTGGCAAAAGATCCAGCCGACCGCCCAGCCTCCGTCGGCGAGGCCTACGCGGCTCTGGCAAGTGCGGCGGGGCTGTTGCTGCCGCCGCCCGAGTCCCTTGCGGACCCGATGATCCTGGCCCCGGTGTCGCACCTGCGCCGCATCGGTCGTAACAACTGGCTGCGCGGCGGGTCCATTGCCCTCGTGGCGGCAATCGTCTCGGCGCTCACGGTGGGATGGTTCGCGTCACATCGGGGTCCCGCCGCCACGGTGCCGCAGCCCGCTGTCCACGCGGCGCCGCCGCCCAGCCGTTTCGTGGCTCCCGCGGGGCCCAGCGAATCGTCGACGCTTTCGGTGGCTGCGCCTGGACCCAAACGAAGCGCACGGAACGTACAGGTGCATCCTGCGCACGGTGAGACGCCTCCTCCTTCCTTCTGAGGCCGGATCGCGAGAGTCACCGAGGCCGATCGCGCCGAATGCGCGCGCGTCGACTGGTGCGCGGCAGCGGAACTGCGATAGACACGCGCGCCATGCGCCCGTGGGAAACGCTCGCGTCGGTGGTCACGCCCGAGGGCTTGCTCGAGCTCCGCAGGCGGAGTGAGCACGACTGGCTGATCACCATCGCGGGTCGCATCTTGATGACCAGCGTCCAGCACCGTTCCGAGGATGCGCTCGCAGTCCTTGCCTGCAAGGGGCTGCGCGCCGACGCACGCGTGCTGGTCAGCGGGCTCGGCATGGGCTTTACCTTGCGGGCCGCCCTTTCGGCGCTCGGCCCCGCAGCACGGGTGGAGGTCGCCGAGCTGAACGGGGTGGTGGTCGCGTGGTGTCGTACGTGGCTGGCCCCGCTCACCTTGCACGCTGCGCTCGACCCGCGCGTCACGGTGGCGGTCGAGGACGTGGCGCTCTCGATCGCGCGGGCCGCCAAGGAAGGCCCCGCCTTCGACGCCATCGTCCTCGACATGTACGAGGGTCCGCAGGCGAAGGTGGCCGACGACCATCCGCTGTACGGTGTGCGCGCGCTGGCGCGCACGCGGACCGCGTTGGTGCCGCGGGGGGTGCTCACGGTGTGGTGCGAATCGGCGTCGGCAGGCTTCGATCGCGCCCTCCGCAAAGCGGGGTTCGAGGCCACGTCGCACCGAGAAGGGCGCGGCGCACGGACCTTCCTGGTGGTGCGGGCGGTTCGCGTTGGCTGACGCGTGTGGTACACGCGCGAGCGTGCGGCTCTCTCGAATCTGGCGATGGGCACGGCTCGCGGTCGCGCTCGCGCTGGGCGTCGTGGTCATTTGCTTCGTGCCGCGCCGAGGCGTGGTCAAGAACGACACGCAACGAATGCTGTGGGTGGTCGACACCGACGAAGGCCATGCCGTGGCGCATCTGCTGGGTCCGGGCCGACAGTCGCCGCGCACGCTCGACGCCGATGGGGTCCGCAGCGACGATCAAACACCCATCGATGAGCACGGCTCCTGGTGGAAGGCGCGCGACGTGAGCACGGCCGTGGTTCGCGAAGACGACGGCCATCTCACCATCTCGTGCATCGCCTGCTCGGCGGTCCTCGACGGCGAGTTCGGTCCCGTGCACTACGATCGCAGGCCCGACTGGGGCGAACCGACCGGAAACCGATCGCAGGGCGGCCCCTAAAGGCCGCCCGGTTGCCACAGCTCGCGCACCTCGTCGAGCAGCTTGTCGGCGATCGCCATCTTGTGCGACACGGGATACGAAACCACCTGCCCCTCGGTCACGAAATGCACGCGGTTGTCCTCTTTGCCAAGCGAGTCGCTGGCGTGGTTGGCCACCACCAAGTCGACCTTCTTCTTGGCGAGCTTGCCCTGCGCGTACGCGATCACGCTCTCGTCGCTGCCGGTCTCCAGCGCGAAGCCCACCAGCACCGGTTTCTTGCCGGTCCGGCGCGCGCCCACGTCCGCCAGGATGTCGGGATTTTGCACCAGTTCCACGTCGACCGACTGCACGTCACCGCGTTTCATCTTTTCGTCCGCGGCGGTGCGCGGGCGGTAGTCCGCCACGGCCGCAGACATCACCAGCGCGTCGAAGTGGTCGAGCGAAGCGAGCACGGCGGCGTGCAGCTCACGTGCACTACGCACGTTTTTTCGCTCGACTCCACGCGGGGTGTCGAGGTCGACCGGGCCCGACAGCAAGAGCACCTCTGCCCCGCGCAGCGCCGCCTGCCGCGCCACTGCAAACCCCATCCGCCCCGTGGAACGATTGCCGAAAAACCGCACCGGATCCAGATCCTCGTAGGTGGGGCCAGCGGTGACTAGGAGCTTGAGCCCCGCAAGATCGCGACTGAGCACGCGCCCGAGGGCGCTGGCGATGTCGGCCGGTTCGAGCATGCGTCCGAGCCCCACCTCGCCGGAGGCGACCTCGCCATGCGTCGGCCCCAGCACCAGCACGCCGTCGCTGCTGATGCGCGCCACGTTGCGCTGCGTGGACGGGTGCGCCCACATGCGCGGGTGCATGGCCGGCGCCACCACCACCGGACCGCGCGCCGACAGCACCAACGCCGACGCCAGATCGTCGGCCCGGCCTTGCGCCATGCGCGACAAGAAGTCGGCGGTGGCCGGCGCCACCAGCACCAGATCGGCCTGATCGGCGAGCTGCACGTGCATCTCGCCCGCGTGCTTGGCGTCCCACATGTCCGACGCGACGGCTTCGTCGGTGACGGCCGACAGCGACAGGCCGCCGAGAAAGCGCGCGCCGTTCGTGGTGAGCACCGGCAACACCCGCGCGCCGTCACGCCGCAAAAGGCGTGCAAGATGCACTGACTTGAAGGCCGCCACACTCCCAGTCACCACGAGCGCGACGGTCTTGCCGGAGATCCGCATCGCTCTGGTTTAGCAGTGTCTCGGCCGCAGCTGCGAGCCCGAGCGACTGCGACATGCGTTTGTACGACACGGGGCGAGGTCAGTCCACGCCGGGGTTGTCGTCGCCGCCGGGCTTGGGCTCGCGCTTCCACTCGGTGGTGAGGCCCTCGCGCACGGTCCAGCCGTAGCTGCCGTACTTGCCGGGCACGCGCGCCTCGATCGTGCCGCCGCCCTTCTCGATGCCGGCCGCCTTCGGGCTGTGGATCGACGGCCCCTGGCTGATGGTGAGCAGCTCGTCGGCGACGTATTCGGAGTGGGCGTCGTCGACCGGGACCCAGCTCTTGTCGGCGCCGCCGGTGCCCACGCGGACAATCTGCGCGGTCGGCGGGTAGTAGTCGGGAATGCGCTCGCGCACGGCGTAGGCGCCGTCGCGCACGACCCGGTAGCGCGTGACCTTGAAGCCAGGGATGCCGCGCTGGGCGAGTACCTTTTCACCCTCGGGGATCTTCGGATCCGAGATCTCTTTTTCGCGGAACGGCGTGATGCCGTCGATGCGGCGAACGAAGGTGACGTCTCGCGTGCGCTTCGGCCCGAGGATCTCGGCGCGTACCACACCGTGGTCGACGTACTCGTGCAAGACCACCGGGTACGGCAGCGGGTTCTTCAGCTTGAGCGTGATGGTCGGGTACACCACCGTCGCGTCCATGCCCATCTTGATGTAGCCCGACGGCCGGGTGTGCGGCTTGCGCTCGACGATGTCGAGGCCGGCGAAGAAAGCGGCGCCGTGCAACGTACCGGACACCTGGCAGGTGCCGCCGCCAATGCCGTCTACCAGCTCGCCCTGCGCGATAACGGTGGCGACGCGATAGCCGTATGCCTCCGAGCGCGGACCGACCACCTCGTTGAAGTCGAAGGTTTCGCCCGGCAAGATCACGTGGCCATCGAGCTTGCTGCTCGCCATGCGCAGGTTGAAGGTACGGTCGATGTGCGCGTTGTCGCTGGCGTACTTGGTCTCGAAGTAGCCGAGCACGTCGGTGACTTCGACCTTGCCCAGCGCCTGTGCCGTGCGCCTGGCGGGTACGGCCACCACGATACCTTCGAGCTCGGCGTCGCCTTTTTCGAGCGCTGCGTCGAGTCGGGACAGCGTGCCGTGCACGTCGAGCCGCCGACCGGGCACGTCGGGCGCGACGGTGCCCTTGGCGAGGCTGTACTTTGCATCCACCGGCGGCAGGTCCACTTCGTCCTTGAGCGTCAAGAACGTAGCGAGCGCGCGATCGGGCGCGGCGGCCAGTGGCAGTGGCGCCAGCAGCGGCTTGTTCGGGGCGAGCGCGGCGTGCGTGCGGCGCAGCGCCGACGTGGGATCCCGCAGCTGCGTGACCAGCGCTGCGAGCCGCGTGGCGTCGATGCGAGCGCCAAACTCTTCGCGGGTGCGCGTGATGGTGGACAGATCACTGGCCTTCGCGCCGCCGCTGGGGTCGGCCGCGACCGCGCCTGGCAGCTTGAGCGTGAGTGGCGCCGCGAGCGCGCGCCGGGCAATGCCGCGTGCCGCCGCGAGCGTTTGTTCCTCGGTGCCTTCGAGCGACAACGGCTGGCCGCCGAGTTGTACGTCGGCGTGATCGGACACCGCCTTGGGCACGGCCTTGCCCGGCGGCACGAGCACCCAGCCGATGACGCCGCCGACGGCACACGACACGCCCGCGCGAAGCAGCCCCGCGCGACCGCGCGGAAGCAACAGCGAAGCGCCGTGCAGCGCCTTCCGGGCGAGTCGTTTGGCTGCGTCGGCGCGGCTCATTCGTCGAAGTCTTCGGGGTACTCCTCGTCCGACAGGTTGTCGAAGCGGGTGTACTGCCGGTCGAAACGAACCTTGGCGGTACCGGTGGGGCCGTTGCGCTGCTTGGCGACGATCAGCTCGGCGATGTTGGAGTCTTCGCCGCCGGCATCGCGGTTGTAATAGTCGTCGCGGTAAATGAAGATGATGTTGTCGGCGTCTTGCTCGATGGCGCCGGACTCGCGCAAGTCACTGATTTGCGGGCGCTTCGATTTGTCGCCACGCGACTCGACCGCGCGATTGAGCTGCGACAGCGCGATGACCGGCATCGACAGCTCTTTCGCAAGGCCCTTGAGACCACGAGAGATCTCGCTGATCTCTTGCTCGCGCGACGCCGCACCTTCGCGACCGCGCATCAGCTGCAAGTAGTCGATGACGATGAGGCCGATGCGCCGGATCTTCTTTCCGGTGTCGTCGGTGCGCTCGAACTCGGACTGCACGCGGCGCACCTTGGCGCGGAGCTCGAGCAACGAGAGGCCCGGCGAGTCGTCGATCCAGATCGGCAGCTGCGACAACGCGGCCGCCGCGCGCGTGAGCTTCTCGAAGTCCTGCCGATCGATCTGACCCGACCGCAGCTTGGAGACGTCGACCCGGGCTTCGCTGCAGACCATGCGGTTGGCGAGCTGTTCGCGCGGCATCTCGAGCGAGAACACCATCACGCCGACGCTGGTCTCTTCCTCGCCGTTGGGGCCGGTGGCGCGAGGCTTGCCGACGTTGGCAGCGATGTTGAGCGCGAAGCTGGTTTTGCCCATGCCGGGGCGGGCCGCGATGATGCTGAGGTCGCCCTCGTGCAGGCCGGCGGTGAGTCGGTCGAAACGATCGAAACCGGACGAGACGCCGGTGATTTGCCCACCACGCTTGATGGTGTCGTTCAGCTTCTTGAACGCCTTGAGCACGACGTCGCGGAGCTTTTCGACCGACGAGCCCTCTTGCGTGCGTGCGAGGTTGTAGATCGACTGCTCGGCGCCATCGATGAACGTCTGCGCGACGCCGTAGTCGAGGTATCCCTCGGCCGCCACGCGCTGGCACGTGCCGATCAGCTGCCGCACGCGCCACTTCTCGTGGATGGTCTTGCCGTACGCCACCACGTTGGCGACCACGGGCGCTGCATCGAGCACCTCGGTGAGGTAAGAAAAACCGCCCACCTGCGCGAGGCGCTCGCGATCTTTGAGCCAGGTGCCGATCTGCACGACGTCGACCGGCTGGCCGACCTGTTTCAGCTCGAGCGCGGCCTCGAAGATACGGCGGTGCGACTCGGAATAGAAATGCTCGGCCTTGAGGAACTCGAGCAACTTGTCGAGCGCCCCGGGGTCGAGCATGACCGCCGAAAGGACAGCGGCCTCGGCGTCGAGGTCGTGGGGCGGGACCCGGCCGTCGACGCTGGGCAGCGGCTCGACGGCTTTGGGTCTATTTTTCCAGCTTTGGTCGGCCAAGGAGTGCTCAACTCTGGAGTCGGCTTCGCCGACGGTCGCATCGCCACGCTTCGCTCGCGAGTGCTCCCAGTCCGGTTACTTTTTGACGACTTCGACCTTGAGGGTCGCCGTGACGTCCGTGAGCAAACGAACCGGGACTTCGAAGACGCCTAGCGCCCGGATCGGCTCCTTGAGCTGCATCTTCTTGCGGTCGACCTCGAAGCCCTGCGCCTTGACGGCGGCTTCGATTTCTTTGGCCGTGACGGCACCGAAGAGCTTGTCGTCTTCGCCGACCTGACGCGACATCCTCAAGGTGAGGCCCTGGAGCTTGGTCGCCAGCTCACCGGCTTCCTTCTTCTGCTTGTCGTACT
>JAYUXI010000093.1:0-5162 GCA_043753085.1 Myxococcales bacterium
GCGCATCGCCCGGGAAACCATGGAGATCTACGCGCCGCTGGCCAACCGCCTCGGCATGCAGTCGTTCAAGAGCGAGCTCGAAGACCTCTCGTTCAAGTACCTCGAAGCAGACGCCTACGCCGAGGTCGCCAGCCAGGTTGCCAAGACCCAGAAAGAGCGCGATCGCTACATCGCCGACGTCTGCAAGACGCTCGCGTCGCGGCTCGCAGAGCAAGGCTTCGCGGCGGACGTATCCGGTCGTTCCAAGCATCTGTACTCGATCTGGCGCAAGATGAAGTCGCACGAGGTCGGCATCGAGCAGATCTACGACATCATCGCCTTTCGGGTGCTCGTCGAGAGCGTCAGCGATTGCTACGCGTGCCTCGGCGTCGTGCACTCGAAGTGGACGCCGGTGCCCGGTCGCTTCAAGGACTACATCGCGCTGCCGAAGCCGAACATGTACCAGTCACTGCACACGAGCGTGATTGGCCCTGGTCGCGAGCGCATCGAGATTCAGATTCGTACCGCAGACATGCATCGAGTCGCCGAGCGCGGCATTGCGGCGCACTGGCGCTACAAGGAGAAGGGCGCCAATGGCGGCGGTGTGAGCGAGACCGACGCGGCGCGCTTCGGCTGGCTCAAGCAGCTGCTCGAGTGGCAAAAAGATCTCAAAGATCCGGCCGAGTTCCTCGAGGGCGTGAAGGTCGATCTCTTCCAGGAAGAAGTCTACGTGTTCACGCCCAAGGGCGACGTGCGCGTGTTCCCGCGCGGTTCCACCCCGGTCGACTTCGCGTACCAGATCCACACCGATCTCGGCAACCACATCACCGGCGCCCGCGTGAACGGCAAGCTCGAGAGCCTGCGCTACAAGCTGCGCAGCGGCGACATCCTCGAGGTCGTCTCCAAGGCCGACCAGAAGCCGAGCAAAGACTGGCTCGATTTCGTCCAGACCACGTCGGCTCGCGCCAAGATCCGCAATTACCTGCGGCAGGCAGAGCGCGAAAAGTCGCTCAAGCTGGGTCGCGAGCTGGTCGAGCGCGAGTTCGCGCGGGCGCACATCTCGCTGTCGAAGTTCCTGAAGAGCGAGCCGGAACAGCGGCGTGCGTTCGAAGAACTGCGCGTCGGCAACCTCGACGAGCTGCTGGTCGGCATCGGTTACGGCCGCCTCGACGCGAAGGCTCTCGTCGAATTTTTGGCTCCGAAGAAGGACGGCGGCGACCGCGAGTGCGCCGACTCGATCCGCGAAGGCGCCCTTACTGGCTTCGTCAAGAAGATCATCAAGCGCGACGAGGGCGGCATCCGCCTCAACGGCATCAACGACGTACTCGTGCGTTACGCACGTTGTTGCAGCCCGCTCCCCGGCGACGACATTCTCGGCTTCATCACGCGTGGTCGTGGCATCACCATTCACCGCCGTGGCTGCAGCAAGGCGTTCGACACCGATCCCGAGCGGCGCGTCGAGATCCAGTGGGATACCAAGGCGAAGATCAACCGCGAGGTGCAGCTGCGCGTGATCACCGCCAACCGGCCCGGCATCCTGGCCACGGTCGGACAAACCTTCAGCGCGCAGGGAATCAACATCAGCGAGGCCAACTGCCGCGCCGGCGACGACGGCCGCGCGGTGAACCTCTTCACGTTCGTCTGCCAGGATCTCGACCAGCTGAAGAGCGTGATGCGCGCCTTGCAAAAGGTCACCGGCGTGGTCGGGGTCGAACGGGGCTAGCCCGGACTCGCGCGCGGTTATTTGCCGCGTCGTTGTCTTCGCGCCGTTCGGAATGCGCTGTCATGCTCCACCGAGTTCGCGGTAATTTCCGGCGTTTACGCAGCAAATCGTGGTTGCCGCCGCTCCCGCGGGCCTTACCTGTGAGCCATCACGAAACGCGCGGAACCGTCTGGCCCCGCGCTTCTTTCCAGGAGCTCTTCCATGCAACGAATCATGCTTTCGATCGGTCTCGGCTTGCTGCTTTCCACCGTGGCCTGCGGCAAAGACGACTGCGCCGACGGGTACGAGCGCATCAAGGCAAAGTACGACGACTGCCGCATCCCAGTGCCGTCGACCGTCAGCGCGCCCAGTGACGACGTCGAGTGCACCGATCTGAAGGGTGAGTCTCTCCAGAAGCTGGCAGATACCGTCGAGAGCGGCACCTGCGACGATCTGCGCGCACTTTCCGGCCAGAGCTGAGCGAGCGCGACGGCCAAGCAGGCGTCGTTTCGCGCCTGCTGCGTCCGCTTGCTCGGTTGAGCGAACCACGTGGGGGCGATAGAGTCAGCGAGCGATGCGGCGCTCGTCTCTTTTCGTGCTCGCGCTGGGAAGTTTCGCCTGCGTCACGCCCGCACCGCTGCAACCGCAGCCCGTAGCCACGTCGGTTCGCCGGGGGCCAGAGAATGGCGAGGCCAGCCCCGTCGAGGAGGCGGACGTCGCCGCCGTGGCCGACCTCGCGCAACACGCTGTTCGGATCCTGGGTGCGTTCGGCAACCGCGCGCCGCATCGCTCGCACGACGGGCGGACGGTGGTGTTCTCGTCGAACCGCGACGGCAGGTGGCAAGTTTACGCGGCCGACGCGCTCGCTCCCCGCAGCGAAGCGCGTCGCCTCGTTGCCCATCCCGACGCGATCACGCCCGTAGGGGTAGTGCCGCGTGCTGACGGCTCGGACGACGTGCTTTTCGTCAGCCAGGCCACGACGTCGCTGTACGCCGTTGCGCTCGACGGCAGTGAGCTCCGGGAGCTCACCCCGGGGCCGGCGCTGGATCGGGGCCGGCCGCTGCCGATCACCGCGCGCCCGGGCGCGTTCGTGTTCACGGCCCGGGCTCGCAGTTCCGCCGAGACCCAGCTGCACGAGCTCACCACCAAAGCGGGCTCGTTAGCGCGGGTACTCTACACCGATCCGGACGAGTGCCGACTGCTCGACCTCACCGCAGACGGCGCCCGTGCGCTGCTCGTACGCACCCGGCCCTCCGGCGCACAAGAGCTGGTGTCCGTGGATCTGCTTCGGGGCGAGGCGCGTGTGCTGTATGCGCCGGGAGGCGCCGGGCAAGTGCATACCGCACGCTTCGTCGAAGGCGGTCGGCGCGCGCTGGTCGCCACGGACGCCGCCACCGAAGCCAACCTGGTGCTCGCGCTCGACGCGCGCACGGGGCAAGAAACGTGGCGCTACGCGGACGACGCAAAGACCGGCAGCGTGCGCGACATCTCCACCTCGCGCGACGACAAGAACGCAGCCCTCCTGGTGCGGGCTGGCGGTCGCGATCGGGTGCGCTTTCTCGACCTCGCGGCGAAACCGGGAAGCAAGGCCACCACGAAGACCAAGCTGCGCGACGCTCTGCTGGCTCCGGGCGACGGCGCCCTCGGTGACTTCAGCGCCGACGGCTCGCGCGTCATGCTGCGCTGGGCGCTGCCCGACGAGCCGGACATGTTGTACGAGGCAGCGGTAGCCACCGGCCTGCCGAGCGCGCTGCGTGCGGAGACGCGTCCGGCGCTGGCGCAGTTGCCGCCTCTCACCGCGGTGAACCTGGAGATCCCGGCCTTCGACGGCGTGCGCATCCCCGTCAACCTGTACGTGCCCAAGGGCGGCGCTGCGAGGAAGCCGATCCTGGTGATGCTGCACGGCGGTCCGGCAGACGTTGCGACGATCGGGTACAACCCGCTCATCCGCTTCTACACGGCGTTCGGCTTTGGCGTGGTCGAGCCCAACCTCCGTGGGTCCACCGGCTTCGGCTCAGCCTACGAGCGCGCCGACGACGGGCCGAAGCGACTCGACTCGCTGCGCGATCTGCAGAGCGTCGGCGAATGGGTCAAGACCCAGCCGTGGGCCGACGCGGCGCGGGTGGCGCTCTGGGGCAGCAGCTACGGTGGATACCTGGTGCTCGTGGGCCTCACGCGGCAGCCCACGCTGTGGCGCGTTGGCGTGGACCTCGCGGGGCCCTCCAGCTGGCGAAGCTTCTTTGCCAGCTTGAGCCCAGCCGCATACGAGGACTTCGGACGCGAGCTCGGCACGCCGGAGCGCGACGGCGCTTTTCTGGATTCGATCTCACCGCTGGGCTTGGCCGACTCGATCCGCACCCCCTTGTTCGTGTTCCAGGGCCAGAACGACACCCGCGCGCCGCGCGCCGACTCGGATCGCATCGTTGCCTCGCTGCGATCGCGGAAGGTACCAGTGGAATATTTCGTCGCACCGGACGAAGGTCACACAGTGAAACGCCGCGAGACCCAGGCCACGCTGCTTGCACGCAGTGTGCTGTTTTTACGCAAACACATGGAGATGCCTTGAAACGAACCACGGTCATCGGCGCGGGCCTCGCCGGATGCGAAGCCGCGTTCCAGCTCGCCGAGCGCGGCGTGCAGGTGCTGCTCATCGAGCAGAAGCCCAAGGCGCGCACGCCTGCGCAGACCAGCGATCGCTTCTGCGAGCTGGTGTGCTCGAACTCGCTCCGCGGCGCCGCGATCACCAACGCCGTCGGCTTGCTCAAAGAAGAGATGCGGCGCACCGGCTCGTTGATCTTGCGGGCCGCCACCGAGAGTGCCGTGCCGGCGGGAGGCGCCTTGGCGGTCGACCGCGAGCGCTTTTCGGGTGCCGTCGAGCGCGCTCTCTTGCAACACCCGAACGTCACCGTGCGCGCCGAGATCGTCACCGCGATCCCAGAGGCCAGCGAAGATCACCCGGTCGTTCTCGCCACCGGCCCGCTCACGGGCGACGAGCTCGCCGAAGATCTCGCGCGCGTGGTGGGGCGCGATCAGCTCGCCTACTACGACGCCATCGCTCCGATCGTCGCGGCCGACAGCGTGGATCGCTCCATCGTGTTCGCCGCCTCGCGCTGGGACAAGGGCGAAGACGCCGAGTCCGCGGAAGAGGCTGCGTACCTGAACTGCCCCATGGACGAAGCCCAGTACACCGCCTTCGTGGAAGCCGTGCTCGGCGCGACCAAGGTCGAACCGCGTAGCTTCGAGAAGACGCGCTACTTCGAGGGCTGCCTGCCCATCGAGACGATGGCCGAACGCGGTTTCAAGACGCTCGCGTTCGGCCCGATGAAGCCCGTTGGGCTCACCGATCCGCGCACGGGTCGCTGGCCGTTCGCCTGCGTGCAGCTCCGCCCGGAAGACGCGGCCCGCACGGCGTACAACATGGTCGGCTTCCAGACCCGCATGACGTGGGGCGAGCAGATCCGCGTGTTCCGCTTGATCCCCG
>JAYUXI010000094.1:0-12268 GCA_043753085.1 Myxococcales bacterium
GCACGGGACCGAACCGACGGCAAGTCCCGCCATGGAAACGACGTCGCCGACGGCGGCCGTGTCGAGCGACTGCGCGAAGCCGGCGGGTGCCGCGACGTCGGGCCCGCTGCAGTCGGCGGGTGCCTTGCGCAGTTGGGTGCGTGCCGGACACACGGAGGGCGGGCCGGCGTCGGCCGCTGCGTCTGCGCCAGCCGCGTCACCCGCGCCACCCGCGTCACCCGCGTCACCCGGACCTCCCGGACCGTCGGGACGAGCGCCGGCATCACCTGCCGGTTGCAGCGGGTCGAACGGCGCGGCGTCACTGCCGCAACCGAGGCCGTGCACGAACAGTGCAATCATGAAGGCTTTGCGGACTACCGTGAGGAAGTTCATCGCACCGGGCGAGTCGTTCGAGAACCAGCCTGGATGTTCATGTCGCATGATATCTGCAGAGCGCATCGAATTGAGGGCCTTTGACTGGACACGTTGCAAAGGCCCGCGACGAGCTGGCGGCGTGAAGCTCGCGTTCCGCGAAGATGGCCCAGAGCCCGATATGCGTATTCTACGGAAAAAGTCTCGAGATGTCGCGGAAGCGGTGGGTTGCGAAAGCGTATCGGCGGCGTTGCCTGCCTGGATTTGCTCCTCGGGAACGCGACGGTGTCATCGTGTTCACGCGCCATCCCAGCTTCAGCGTACAGCTGGGATCTCCGTTCGATCAATCGAATGGCGGACTGCGAGGTGCGGACGCCACACGTGGGCGCCCGCGCCGTAGCGTTTTCGGTTATCGTGGGAAACGTGTCTGCCTCACCAACGCTCGCACTCGGTTTGGTCGACATGAACAACGGCGTGGCCAACCAGGCCACGCGCTGCTTTCGTCGCATCTGCGATCGCTTTCAACAGCGCGTCAAAGCCCTCAATCCAGGGCTTGAGGTCACGTTCGAGCACCTGCAGCCGCGCAACCTGGGCGAAGTTCCCGATCTGCGCTTCGACCTCGTGCTTTCGTCGGGCGGGCCCGGAGCGCCGCAAGACGGCTACGAAGACGAGTGGGGCGTGGGCTACCGTCGCTTCCTGGACGACGTGGCCAACGCCAACGCGAAGGCGCCGCACGACAGCACGAAGGCCTTTCTCGTGTGCCACTCGTTCGAGCTCGCCGTGCTGCACTTTCGCATCGCGCGGATGCGCCGCCGCGCCACCACCAAGTTCGGCGTGATGCCCGCGTACCTCAGCGACGACGGGCAACAGCTCGATTATCTCTCGCACTTCGGCTATCGCTTGTTTGCGTTCGAGCACCGCGACTGGGAAGCCGTCGAGGTCGACGCACCCCGCCTCGCCGCGCTGGGCGGTCGGGTCCTCGCACACGAGGCGCACGCGGAAAGCGTGGTCAACAGCGGTGACGCCGTGCTCGGCATTCGCTTCACCCCCGGTGTCGACGGACTGCAGTTCCACCCGGAGGCCGACAAGCCCGGCGTCATGGCCTGGGTCGAGCGGCCCGAATCACGCGTGCGCTTGATCGATGCCTACGGCGACGACCTCTACGAGAAGATGGTCAAGAGCCTCTCCGATCCGCAGCGCCTCGCGCGCACCTTCGCGCTGCTCATCCCGAGCTGGCTGGCGTGCCGCTTCAACGAGCTCGCCACCGTGCGCGGTTTCGCGCCCGTGCCCCTGCCAGAGTTCGACATGCAAGAATTCGACGTCGCCGTTTAAACCTCCACCTGCCCCAAGTGCACAGAGAGTCTTCGCCCTCATGACCGAACGCATCGGAATCGTCGTCGGAATGGAGGACACGTTTCCTCCCGCATTCATCGCCAAGGTCAACGAAACGCCCGGGTTTCTGGCCGAGATCGTAAAGTTCGGCGCGCTCCCGGCCGAAGACGCCAAGGCCACGCACGCCGTCATCGTCGACCGCCTCAGCCACGAGGTGGAGTTCTACCGCTTCCACCTCAAGGCGCTCGCACTGGCGGGCACGTTCGTCGTGAACGATCCGTTCTGGTGGAGCGCGGACGAAAAGTTCTTTGGCTTTTCGCTCGCCAGCAAGCTCGGGGTCGCGGTGCCGCGCACCATGCTGCTGCCGTCGAACTCGTACCCGCCGTCCATCGACCCGCAGCGCTCGCTGCGCAACCTGCAGTACCCGATCGACTGGGAAGGGGTTGCGGACTACATCAAATTTCCGATGATCATGAAGCCTGCCGACGGCGGCGGGTGGAAGAACGTCTCGCGCGTGAACGACATGGACGAGCTGTTGCGCGACTTCAACGACAGCGGTCAGCTGGTGATGACCGTGCAGGAGTACGTCGACTTCGACGAGTACGTGCGCTGCATCTGCATCGGCAAGGAGTTCATCCTGCCGATCAAGTACGACCCGCGGCGGCGCTGCTACGTCGAGACCAACGGCTTCTTGCCAAAGAAGCTCGAGCAAAAGATCCTCGACGACTGCTGGGCCATCAACCACGCCCTCGGCTACGACATGAACTCGGTCGAGTTCGCGGTGAAAGACGGCGTGCCGTACGCCATCGACTTCACCAACCCCGCTCCGGACATGTGCGTGCGCAGCATCTTGCCGCGCTACTTCCACGAGGTCGTCGACCAGATGGCCAAGTTCGTGATCCGCGCTGCGCGCGACGGCCGCAAGAACGATGCGGGCTTTGCCTTCCGCCAGTACTTGAACGAGCCCCTTCCGCGCCCCGCGGGTGACGCGGGCATCCTCGGCTTCGACGCGAACCGGGACAAGTCGTGATCGACGGACAGTTCACGCTGGGCGTAGAGGAAGAATACCAGATCGTCGATCCGGAATCGTTCGAGCTGAAGTCGTACATCAGCCGGCTGCTCGAGGACGGAAAGTCGGTGCTGCGCGAGCGCGTGCGCGCCGAGCTTCACCAATCCATGGTGGAGGTGGGCACCACGGTCTGCGCCGATTTGCAGGCGGTGGACAACGAGCTGCGCGAGATGCGTGGTGAGCTCTCGCGCCTGGCCCGCCAGGGTGGACTCGAGGTCGCGGCAGCGTCCACGCATCCGTTTTCGGACTGGAAGCTTCAGGAGATCAGCGACGGCGATCGCTACGCCAACATCGTGCACGATCTGCAGGACGTCGCGCGCGCCAACCTGATCTTCGGCTTGCACGTGCACGTCGGCATCAAGGACAAGTCGGTGGCCATCGCCTTGGCCAACGAGGTCCGTTATTTCTTGCCGCACCTGCTGGCGCTGTCATGCAGCTCGCCGTTCTGGATGGGTCGCAAGACCGGACTGATGAGCACGCGCACGCAGATCTTCAAGCGCTTCCCGCGCACTGGCATCCCCGACGCGTTCGGCAGCGTCGAGGAGCTCGAGAGCTTCACCAAGCTGCTGGTGAAAACCGGCTGCATCGACAACGGCAAGCGCATCTGGTGGGACGTGCGTCCGCATTATCTGTACGACACGGTGGAAGTTCGCATCTGCGACATGCCCACCAACATGGACGACACCATTGCGCTGGTGGCGCTCATCCAGGCGCTCTTGGCCAAGCTGTACATGATGTACCGCCGCAACACGGCGTGGCGCTCGTATCCGCGCTCGCTGATCGAAGAGAACAAGTGGCGGGCGCTGCGCTTCGGCAGTGACGCCAAGATGATCGACTTCGGCCGCAGCGAGGAGCGCCCGTTCTCGGAGCTCATCGCCGAGCTGATCGACTTCGTGAAAGAGGCGTCGGACATCTTCGGCACCACCGAGAAGCTCGAACGCATCCAGGCCATGGCCGATCACGGCACCAGCGCGCACCGTCAAATCGAGATCTTCGAGAAGACCGGCGACCTGCGGCAGGTCATGAAGTGGATCACCGAAGAGACGATGCGCGGGATCTAGCGTCCGCGCATGCCACACCGAAAGCGTGTGGCAGGTTCCAAGGCGCCTGATCTTCATGAACCGGTGGGCGCGCGGCAGTAGCATCCCGCATGTGGAGCCCATGAAAACGATCGGCGCCGTCTGCGTGATGGCCAAGACGCCGCGCCTCGGCCGGGTGAAGACCCGGCTGGCACGCACCCACGGTGACGAGCGCGCCGTGATCCTGGCCACGGCGTTCCTCGAGGACACGCTGTCTGCGTTGGAGCGCGTGCCGGCTCGCCTCGTCCTCGCCCTCGACGATCTCGCGCCCTCCGAGGAGAGCGACGGGCGTCCTGCTCGCTGGGCGCAAGGCGGCGGCTCCCTCGGAGACCGACTCAATCACGTACTGGGCCGTGCTCTGCAGCAGCATCCATGGGCCATCGCGTTGGGCACGGACTCACCAGGACTGCCACCTCACCTGCTGATTCGCGCGATGGACGCGCTCGAGGCAGGCGCGGACGCCGTGCTCGGGCCGTGCCGCGACGGCGGGTTCTACCTGCTCGGCGTGCGCGCGCTGCCGCGTGGCGCGCTCGAAGAAGTGCGCTGGAGCACGCCCGACGCGTGCCAGGACACCGAGCGCGCCCTGCTGCAACGCGGTCTGCACGCCCAGCGCCTGGAACCTTGGTTCGACGTCGACGAAGCCAGCGATCTCGCCGAGCTCGCACGCGGGATCGAAGCCGGTATGATACACGCACCCGCCACCGCCCGCGTGCTGGGCTTGTCGTGACGCTCACGCTGAGCGTGATCATCCCGACCTGGTGCGAGGCCGGATCGATCGCCGAGAGCGTGCGCGCGGCGCGTCAGGTGGCAGACGAAGTGCTCGTGGTGGATGCCGGCAGCACGGACGGCACCGCAGCTCTCGCCACGGCCGCCGGCGCCCGGGTACTGCAGGCTTCGTGCAAGGGCCGCGGCCCGCAGCTGCACGAGGGCGCCCTCGCTGCCCGAGGCGACGTGCTCGTGTTCGTGCATGCCGACGCCGAGCTCGGCGTGGGAGCCCGCGCCGTGATGCTGATGGCGCTCGCCGATCCCGCCGTGGTGGGGGGCAACTTCTTTCTGCGCTTCTACCCGGCTTCGCGGTCTGCGCGCCTCTTCACCTGGCTCAATCACCAGCGGCGCATCTGGCTGCGCATCTACTACGGCGACTCGGTGATCTTCGTGCGCAGCGCCATCTACCACGAGCTTGGTGGCTTTCGCCCGCAGCCGATCCTCGAGGACTACGAGCTCGTGCGCCGCCTCGAACGGCGCGGCACGACGGCGTACCTCCGTGACGTGGAGGTTCGCGTGAGCGCGCGCCGTTTCGCCAAGGCGCCGCTGCGCACGCTGTGGGGCTGGATCTGGATCCAGGCGCTGTACTCGCTGGGCGTATCCGCCGAACGCCTGGCCCGCTTTTATGCCGATCCTCGCTGAGCCCGCGCGCGCAACACGCGATCCAGGAGCACGCCGAGCCGAGCCCTGGCGGCGGCATCGATCTGCGCGGGCGACGTGAGCAAGGCCGAGTCCAGCGCGCGCGCCGTCGGGCTCGCGGCGGCGTCGGGCAACTGGCGCAGCACGCTTCGCACGATGTCGGCTGCGAGTGCGGCGTTGGCCTGCACCTGCGCCATCACGCGCGCGACTTCGACCGGAGCCTCGGTGGCGTGCCAGACGTCGTAGTCGGTGGCCAGGCACAGCGAGGCGTAGGGCAGCTCGGCTTCCCGGGCGAGTCTTGCCTCGGGCAGGTTGGTCATCCCGACCACGTCGGCGCCCCACTGGCGATGCAACGCCGATTCCGCGCGCGTAGAAAACTGTGGCCCGTCGATGCACACGTAGGTGCCGCGCGCGTGCACCGTGGCCCCCGCGCCGCGCGCGGCTTCGGCCAGCGCGTGGCGCAGCGCCGGGTCGACCGGATCGGCGAACCCCGCGTGCGCAACCACGCCGCACCCCTCGAAGAACGTGCTCGGCCGATTGCGTGTACGATCCACGAACTGGTCCACCAGCACCACGTCTCCCGGCGCGATCTCTTGCCGCAGTGAGCCCACGGCCGACACGCCGAGCAGTTGATCGGCGCCTGCTGCCTTGAGCGCATAGACGTTGGCTCGGTAGTTGACCTCGTGCGCGGCCAATCGATGCCCGCTGCCGTGCCGCGGGAGGAACAAGATCCGCACGCCGTCGAGCTCGGCCTCCACCAGCTGGTCCGACGGCGGGCCGAACGGCGTATCGACGGTGAGGCGGCGCACTTCGCGCAGGCCGGCCATGCCGTAGAGGCCGCTGCCACCGATCACTCCCAAGGTCGCTGGTTTCATGAGAAAGCTTCCTTCTGCGCGCGGAGCGTCACACGATCTGGTCCGGGTCGAAGTGCGCGGCAAGCCCGCGGTAACCGAACAGCCACTGCACGAATCGTACTGCGCGATGCGAGCGCTTCTGTACGTACCACTGGTCGGCGGCGCGGCGCACGCCGAGCCCCAGCGTCGGGTACGGGTGGATGGTGTCGGCAATCTGCCGCAGCGACACGCCGTTGCGCATCGCCAGCGCCAGCTCGCACACGAGCTCTCCAGCGCCCTCGCCCAGAAGGCTCGCGCCGAGGATGCGGCCCGACCGGGGTGTGGCGAAGATCTTGATCGAACCGATGGTCGAACCGTCGGTGATGGCGCGGTCGATGCGATCGAACGGGAACCGGTACTCTTTGAACGCGACGCCGGCGCGCGTCAGCTCGGTGGCAGATCGGCCCAGGTGCGCGAGCTCGGGATCGGTAAAGGTGCACCATGCAACATGATGCGCGTCGACTTTCATCGGCAGGCGCAGCACGGCGTTGGTCGCCGCCACCTTGGCCGTGTGCTCGGCCATGTGCGTGAAGGCGTGGCGACCGGTCACGTCGCCGCAGGCGAACACGTGTCGCACGTTGGTTCGGCACCTCGGGTCGACCGGGATGCCCGCGGCCGTGGCCGTGACTCCGGCGCGGTCGAGGGCCAGGCCCTCCACGTTCGGAAGCCGCCCCGCAGCCAGGAGCACCGCATCGACCATCAGCGACCGAGCGCCAAGCGTCACGCGCACCGCGCCCTCGTGCCGTTGCAGCCGCGTGACCTCCGCGCCGAGGTACACCCGCACGCCCTCCGCCTCGAGCGCGCGGCGCAGCGTGCCCGCCAGCTCTGGATCGTCGTTGGACAGCAGCTCGCCGTCGCGCGTGACGAGATGGATCTCCGTACCGAGTCGCTGCAGCGCCTGGGCGAGCTCGCAGCCAACCGGCCCGCCGCCGACCACGAGAAGCCGCCGCGGCAGCTCGGTGCGTTCGAACATCGTTTCGTGTGTGAAATGCGGCACGTCACCGAGGCCGGGAAGGTCCGGGATTTGCGCCCGGGCTCCGGTCGCCAAGATGACGAAGCGCGCGTGGATGCGCTGCTGCTCGTGGTCGTCGGTGGTGATCGCGATCTCGTGCGGGCCCACGAAGCGTGCCGCGCCGTGCCGCACGTCGATCCCCATGGCCTCGAAGTGGGGCGGCGCGTCGGCGCGCTCGTACACGTCCGCGCGCACCCGGCGGACGTGGTCGAACAAATTCGCAACGTCGATCCGAGGCTCGTGGTCGACCAGCCCGTATCGACTCGCATGGCGTTGCTGGTGCGCGACCTTGGCGGCCTTCAGCAGCGTCTTGCTGGGGATGCAGCCTGCCCACGTGCACTCACCACCTAGTTTCGCGCGCTCGACCAACAGCGTTTTTGCGCCAAAACTAGCGGCGAGGCCCGCGGCCGTGAGACCCGCTGCGCCCCCACCGATCACCGCCACGTCGAACTTCGCGGCGTCCACTACGTCGTCGCTCCCGAACAGCTCGAGCCGGCTCCGGCGGTGCAGCCATAACAATGACTGCCGGTGTGGATCCGGGCGCCGCGCAGCACGTCGAGGCTGCCGAGCTCGGTGATCGACTGCGGCTGCCGCTCTGCGGCCACGCCGAGGCGCAGGTCCAGCATCTGGTTGAAGTCACAGTCGTGGATGCGGCCGTCCCAGCCCACGCTGAGCAGCGAGCGGCACATCAAACCGGGGACGGCGCTCGGGTTGAAGTTCTCGACCAGCAAATGCATGTAGGCATCATGCTTGCCTTCGCGCTCGAGCTGGTGCGCGAAACGCCGGATCGGCATGTTGGTGATGGTGAGCAGGCGGTGGAAGACGATGTCGAACCGGCGGGCGAGCTCGTCTCGGTAGCGCGCTTCGAGTGCGGCTTGCGCGGGCGGTAGCGTCGCGCCGACGGGGTTGTAGACGAGGTCGAGCGAAAGCGCGGAGCCCGCCGCGCCGTAGCCCAGTGCGTTCAGGCGACGCAGCCCGGCCAAGCTGCGGTCGAAGGCGCCTTTGCCGCGCTGGGCGTCGACGTTCTCGAGGCTGTAGCAAGGCAAGCTCGCCACCACGTGAACCTGGTGGCGCGCGAGAAACTCCGCCAGATCGTCCTGGCCCGGCTCGAAAAGAACGGAGAGATTGCACCGATCGATCACGCGTCGACCGCGTCGTCGCGCCTCTTCGACCAGGTAGCGAAACTGCGGATTCAGCTCGGGGGCGCCCCCGGTGAGGTCGAGGGTGCCGAGCTTGGGGTTCTCGTCGAGCAGGCGCAGCACGTGCGCTGCCGTCTCTCGCGTCATCTGCTCGGTGCGGGCGGGCCCCGCTTCGACGTGGCAATGCAGGCACGCCATGTTGCACAGCTTGCCGACGTTGACCTGCACCACGTCGGTGCGGCCGCGCCTCAGCTGGGCGCCATATTGCTCTTGCACCGTGGCGTCGAACGCGCCGTCTGCCCGCGGCGCGCCGGCAAAGAGCGGCAACGAGGCTCTCGGGCCTGGTTCGGCGCGGGGGGTGGGCATCCTTTGGCGATAACGCTTCGCGGTCCGTCGCGCAAAGCGTTCGAGCAAGTAGACGCCGTAGCGCTGCGCGGGTCAGAGCCGGGTCAGAGAGAGATGTCGCAGTCGGTGAGGCAGCTCGAGCAGCTCGTCACCAGCTGCGACACGATGAGGGCCTGCTGCAAGGTCGCGAAGATGTCGAGATCTGCGGCATCGATGCACGAGGGCACGCACGATGCGGGATCGTCGAGCAGGCAGCCCGAGGTCGCAGCGCACGAGAGGAGCCCGCGGCACACGTCGTCGGCGTAACACGCTGCGAGCTTCGGGCCGCACTCGTCGAGGGCGCAGGCGGCGCACTCCTCGACGCCCGGCGGCAGCGAAAGTCCGCCGTCGGTGGCTGCGTCCACTTCCGCGTCGACGCCCGCGTCGGCGCTCGGCGGGGTCGCATCCTGCGCGTCGGGAGGATTCGACGAGCCGCTGTCGGTGACGACGCTGGCGTCGCGAGGCGCGGGAGCTTGCCCTTGGGGCACGGCGGGCTCGGGCGTCGTGGCGCCCGCGTCGGTAGCCACCAAGGGCTCGTCTTCGCCACCGCACGCAGCGACGATCGCCGCCAGCACGAAGGTCGACATCAGCGCGTGGTTCTTGAGGGTATGCATGGCAGAGCATGGCCGTAGCATGGGCGAAGGCTACGCGTCGCCGTTTCCGCGGCCGCTCGGCAAAACGGTTCCGGGCGCTCGTGTCAGCGCATCCGAATCTTTTACGAAATCTGCGCGGCGTTGCATGTTCGGACTACAGGCCCGCGTCGGATGAAAATGAAACATCGCTTCCTGGCGTTTGCCTCGGTGCTCGTTCCTGCCGTGGCCCAGGCGCAGGCCCCCGTGTGGTGTCTGCCCGGCACCACGATCTGCACGGCGGGCAACGGCAACGGCGGCGCGGGGCTCGGCGCCGGCGGCAAGGCGTCCGGGCAGGTCTCGCCCGCCGGAGCCCAGGGCAACGCCCAAGGCAATGCGCAAGGCAACGCCCACGGAAACGCGCAGGGCCAGGCGCACGTACCACCGCCGCCGCCGCCGCCGGTCCCGCCGCCACCGCCGCCGCCGCCACCACCAAAGGTAGAGCCGAAGCCGGCGCCGTCGCCGCCGGTTGCCGCGTACGAGCCCTATCGACCGAGCGGCCCGCCTTCGACGTTCAGCGGAAGCGTATGCGCCGCAGGTCGCGTGGGGATCTGGTCAGGCTACAAGGCCGGCGGCTGTTTCGGCGTTGCCTCGCATGGACGCCGCTACGGACTCGGCGCCGACGTGCTGGTACTTGGCGGCGGCACCATCACCACCGTCGACATCTTGATCCAGCCGTTCGTCACCATCAACCTCCTGGGCCCGGCGGCGTCCAACTTCGGCAACCTGTACGTCAAAATCGGCGCCACCTTCCCCGCGGGCTTCAGCATCCCGACCCACGGCGATCGCGGCAGCGCGTACGTGCGCATGGGCGGCCTCGTGGGCCTCGGTTACGATATCGAGCTCGGAGATCGCGTGTCATGGCGCGTGCTCGAAGCGAGCTTCTACACCGACGGCCAGTTCCGCCCGCAAGGACCGGGCTCACGCACCACCTTCATGGACCGCCTCGACCACGGCTTCGACATGGGCCTGCAGCTCTCCTCCGGCTTCTATTTCCACTAAGCTCTATCGCTTATGCCTGCCTATCGCGACGACGTCGAAGCCGCCGAGGCGCGCCTCCGGGAGCTCGAGACAAACCCTCCGCCCGCGCGGCCCGGGCCTTCGGCGGTGCGGCCGCCCCGCGTGCTCGGGGTCCTCGCGCTCGCCGTCGGCGCCTTCGGCGGCGGCGTCGCGTCGGCCTGGAAGCGTCTGCAGTACGCACCCACGGTCGTAGTGCATGCCGAGGCACCCTTGCAGCCGGCCGGCCCAGCCGGCGCGCCACACCGCAGTTGGTACGAGCCGGACCCGCGCATGGTCGTCGAGCCCGGGCCGCTGCTCGCGGCAGACAAGATCCTGGGAATGGCGTGGGGCGAAGGCAGCCTGTACGTGGTCGCGTACGACCGTGCGACGCTGCGCGCGGTGTGGCTGGCCGGACCCTTCCCCAGCCGTCGCGAAGCCACGAAGCTGCGCCATCGCCTCATCCTTCGAGACGACAAGCTCGTGCACTTCGACGCCACCGGCCTCACCCACGTGATCGACCTGGCGAGTGGAAAGGTTCTGGGCGAAAGCCGCGCCGTCCCGTCCGGCGTGAACGGGTCGTGCCTCACCGACGACGGCACGCGCCGGATCGTCGTGTCGTACGGCAAAGGCGGCATGCAGCTGTACGGCACGTACCTGGGACATGAGCGAGAACGAAGCCGTACTTTTCGACCCGGTCACGCTCGTGGCGACGCCGGCTCCACGAACGGGCCGCTGCGTGCGCAGCAGCCCGTGTCCGATCGGCGCCTGTGGCGATTTTATGCAGGTTGCACGCAAGCCGTCACGCCTCGACTTCCAGCCGCGGAAGATGTGGCAAACCGATGCCCGTCGCATCGCGGTCGGTCCCGCGCTGGGCGGTGTTGGCGACGCATCCCCGCAGGAGGTGCGCGTGGCCGGGCTGGACGTGGACGGCAGCGCCCAGTGGGAGCTCACCGGCGTCACGCATCACCACACCATCACCGCGAAGCACGAGCCGCTCGGCGCTTCGACGCCCGAGCATTTCGTGTTCGGCTACGCGAGCGAGGACGGCTTCCGGCTCGTCGGTCTCGACCCGCAGACCGGCGCGGAGCGCTGGGAAGTGGTCGCCTTCCCCGACGAACGCGCCGTGCCGTACCTCCTCGCTGACGGTCGCGATCTGTTCGTGCCCGGGGGCGACGAGATGTTCGTGTACGACCTGGTGACCGGCACGCGCCGCGGCCAGCTGGAGGCGCCATGACCGACGAGCAGCGACTGCGGCAGCTGCACGAGCGCATCGCCGACCTCGAGAGCGGCGGCGCATTGCGTGGCCCCCGCACCATCTCCGCCTGGACAATCGCGCTCGCGCTCGCGCTCGCGGCAGGAGCCGGGCGCTTGGCAGCTCTTCGCGCTGCGCCCACTCCGATCGCCCACGTCGAGTACGGGCCGCCTCGGTACGACAAGCCCGCGCCCGGTGCGCTGCAGCTGGCGCTTCCGGCCGGTATGTTCGTCAAAGAGGGTCCCGTTCTGCTGGACCTGAACGGGGATGGCGCCCGGGACCTGGTGTTGCGTTGCTGGCACCGAGGCCTGGGTCAGACCAAGCTGTTCGTGGTGGCGCTGGACCGCAAGACGCTTGCTCCCCTCTGGAAGAGCGACGCGTTTCCGGGCTTGCCGGACGAACGCGGGGGCCAGCTCGCGGGTCAGGGGAGCTCGCTCGTGCTGTCGGACGGTACGAGTACTCTGCACGTGCTCGATGCGTCCACCGGGGTGACGCGAGGCTCGCGCAAAGTCCAGGGCGACGTGACGGTGCTGCGCGCCATGGACGAGGGCATGCCACAGTTGGTGGTCGTCACGTCCGTGCCCAGCCGCCGCGGTGGCGCCGACGAAGCGTTCACGCTGGATCTCGCCAGCATCGAGCTGCGCAAATCGCCTCTGGACGTTTCACTGCAAGAGCGCTGGTGCGCCACCGACTTCACGCGTCCCTGCGAGCCCTACGGGGGCGAC
>JAYUXI010000095.1:0-2030 GCA_043753085.1 Myxococcales bacterium
GCGTTGAAGCACAAGTTTCTCGAACGCGAGTGGATGCTCGACCCGAAGGTCGAGCGCTCGTTTGGCAGCCTGCGCGTGCTCGCGGGCTACGAGATCCAGCACCTGGCGTATCGCACGTTCGACAACGAGCTGGTGGATGGCGACGATCCCGTCACGGGGCGCAGCGCTCGCGTACCCGCCGGCAAGTCTCTTCTTCGCGAGGATGCCGAAGCAGGACGGGCGTTCGGTCTGCAGGGCGGGCGCGTGTCGCTCGTGCAGCTGTCAATTATGTATGATACACGCGATTACGAGCCGGATCCGTCCCGCGGCGTGTTCCTCGAGTGGGCCACCGAGCACTCGAGCAAAGCCACCGGCAGCGAGTTCACGTTCACCAAGATGCTGCTGCAGGGACGCTATTTCGTGAAGCTGGCCCCGCGGCTTCTCAAGCGCACCGTGCTGGCGACCCGCCTCGGCTACGGCACGATCCTCGGCAAGGAGGCCCCATTTTTCGAGTTTCAGGACCAGTGGAGCGCCGAAGGCAGCATCCGCGCGCTCGGCGGCAACCAGACCCTGCGCGGCTACAAAGCCAACCGCTTCCTCGGGCGCACGGTTGCGTTTCTGAACGCCGAAGTGCGCCACCGCGTTGCCGACTTCGACGCGTGGCGGCAGAATTTCACGCTCACCCTGGCCCCGTTCGTCGACCTGGGGACCGTGGGCGATCGCGAGTTTCTCGTCAAGCCCACCGCGCGCATCTCCGGCGGCGCAGGCCTGCGCATCGGCTGGAACCGCTCGACCGTCATCGTGCTCGATGCAGCGTCCTCGATCGAGGATCGGCAGTTCTTCCTCACCTTCAACAACAGCTATTGAAAGGCTTCGACGAAAATCCGCGGCGGGCGCTGCATCTTCGGCAGCTCCGCAACGGCATGGAACGTTCGCTGCGTGGTTCGCGTAGCATCGTGCGGTGGCGGCCGCCCCCTCGATTGTGACAGCGCCCGGGCGTATGCCATCCAGTGGCCCACCGGCACGAACGCTCGCGCTGCTGTCGGCGCTTTACTTCGTCGAAGGGGCGCCGTGGGGCGTGCAGTCGCAAGCGTTGCCCATCTACCTTCGCGAGCACCACGAGTCGCTCACCGTCATCGGCCTGGTGAACGCCCTGTCGCTGCCATGGCTCGCGAAGCCGCTCTTCGCGCCGCTCGTCGACCGGTACGGATCCGACCGCTGGGGCCGGCGCAAGTCGTGGATCGTCCCGCTGCAGACGGCGTTGATGCTCACGTCGCTGGCCGGAGCCTTCGTGGTCGGGAGGTCCGACTGGACCTCGATTCTGCTCGTGGTCTTCTTGTTGAACTGCTTCGCCGCGATGATGGACATCGCGGTGGATGCGCTGGCCGTCGACCTGCTGCGTGGTCGCGGGCTCGGCACTGGCAACATCGCCCAGGTGGTCGGCTACAAGGCGGGATCGCTGGTCAGTGGCGGGCTGCTCGTGTGGGCCACGGCCAGCATCGGCTGGACCGGCCTGTTCGTCGGGGTGGCGGTCATGATCTTGCCGGTCATGCTCGTGACTGCATACGTCCGCGAGCCCGTGCCCGAAGACGTATTGCCTCCCGTCGCAGCCACGTTTGGCGCCATCTGGGAGATGCTGCGGACATCCCTGAAGCAGCCGGGAACGCTGGTGTTTTTCGCCTTCATCGGCACGTACAAGCTGGGCGAGCAGCTGGTCGACTCGATGTTCAAACCGTATCTCATCGACATCGGCTTCCGCGGTTCGCAGGTCGGATTGTGGGTCAGCACCTTCGGCATGGTGGCGTCGCTGAGCGGCTCGTTTGCAGGAGGCATTCTCGCGTCCCGGTTTCGGCTCGTCCGCGTGGTGGGCTGGACCGCCGTGCTCCGGCTGTTTCCGTTGATCGCGGTCACCGGGCTGACCCTCGTGCGTCCCACCGCGTTGGCGGTCATCGGCGCCACCGTCGCAGAGCACTTCTTCGGCGGCATGCTCACCACCGCGACCTACGCGCTGATGATGCATCGGACCGACCGCCGCATGGGCGCCACGCACT
>JAYUXI010000096.1:0-5137 GCA_043753085.1 Myxococcales bacterium
CACTACGTGATCCGCGGGCCGAAGCAGTGGATCACCAGCGGCGCGCACGCAGGCGTGTTCGTGGTGTGGGCGCGTACGGGCGACCGGCAAACGCAGCCCGGTACGCGGGGGCTGACCGCCTTTTTGGTCGACGGCGGCACCCCTGGCCTCAAGGTCGGCAAACCCGAAGACAAGATGGGGATCCGCGGTTCCAACACCGTCCCGCTCGAGTTCGACGACGTGCGCATCCCGCAGAGCGCGCTGCTCGGACAAGAGGGGGGCGGCTTCAAGATCGCGATGATGGCTCTGGATGGCGGCCGCATCGGCATCGCCTCGCAGGCCCTCGGCATCGCGCGGGCCGCGCTCGACGAAAGCGTGCGGTATGCAAAGGATCGCAAGCAGTTCGACAAGCCCATCGCCGAATTTCAGGCCATCCAGTGGAAGCTTGCGGACATGAAGACCGAGATCGACGCGGCCCACTTGCTCACCATGCGCGCCGCCAGCCGCAAGGCGCAGGGGCTGCCGTTCACGAGCGAGGCGTCGATGGCCAAGCTGTACGCGTCGGAAGCCGCCTGGCGCATCACCAACCAGGCGGTGCAGGTGCACGGCGGCTACGGCTACATCCGCGAGTTCGCGGCCGAACGCCATCTGCGCGACTCGCGCGTCACCATGATCTACGAGGGCACCAGCGAGGTGCAGCGCCTGGTCATCGCGCGAAGCTGCCTTTCCGGGTAGCCGTTCCCGCGTCGCAGCCCTAGTCTGCGTAGGCCATGCCCGAAACCGACCGTTCGCGTCCGCTCGACGTCACCACCTCGCTTGCAGTCACCGACGGGATCCGCGTCGACGTCCGCTCGCAGTACCTGGCCGACCAGTCGATGCCCCGGCAGCAGCGCTACGTCTTTGCGTACACGGTGCGCGTCCGCAATGAAGGCACCGAGCCTGCGTCTCTGCGCAGCCGGCACTGGGTCATCACCGACGGCCACGACAAGGTCGAAGAAGTGCGCGGCCCGGGTGTGGTCGGTCGCCAGCCGCTGCTCGGTCCTGGCGAGGAGTTCGAGTACAGCAGTGGCTGCGTGCTCGCCACTCCGCGCGGCGAGATGCACGGCGAGTATCAGATGGTCCGTCAGGACGGTCGCACCTTCGCCGCTGCCATCGCGCCGTTCGCACTCATGCTGCCGCACAGCCTGAACTGAGCACCCGAGCACCATGGAAACCGAGAGCCAATACTCCGTCCGCGCCAAGGCCGCCTTCGCCCGTATCGAAGCGGCGTTCGACCAGGTGGACGTCGACGTCGTGGACTGCGAACGCACCACGGGCGACGTGATCACGATGCTGTTTGCGAACGGCGTCAAATGCGTGATCAACACGCAGCGGCCTACGCAACAGATCTGGGTCGCTGCGAACGCGCAGGCGTGGCACTTCGCCTGGGACGAAGCCGCGGGCGTCTGGGTCGACGCCAAGCGCGACGACAGCGAGCTGTTCGACTCGCTGCGCCGACTCGTCACCACCAACTCCGGCGTCACGCTCACTTTTTGAGCGAACACACGCCGCGGCGTGTCCTGCCGGGGCTAGGTAGTCTGCGAGATCGCCGTGCCGATGGCCGTGCGGAGCTCGGTGTGCTCTTCGCTGACGGCGAACTGGTACACGGCGGTGAGCTTTTCACTGGCGTGCTCGTCGCCCTCGGCGCGCGAATAGAACACGGCTGCATCGTGCACCGAACCCGACAGGAGCACCGCCGCGCGGACGCTGGACGCATGAGCCAAGACGAGCCACCTCCTCACGTCGAACTTGGCGGCGTCTTCGGTCGCCTGGTCGATGATGACCGACACGGTTTGCCGCTCGTCTTCGGTCATCGCAAAGTACACGTCGGGATCCTGCCGCACCAGGCGCGACAGGAAGGATGCAAGCTCGGCGGCGTTGGCGAAGAACGCGAGGGGCATGAGCTCCGAACGCAGCCACGAGAGACCGCGACCGACATGGAACGCGAGGGTTTCCCGCTCTTGCAGGGCGCGCTCGTGGTCGACGAGGAACGCACCCGGCGGCGCGGCTGCAGGTCGCAGCGGCGTCTCGGCGTTTTCGGCGTAGTAAAGCGGTGGGTTCACCATGCCGAGGATCTCTGCGCCGTTCTCGATGATGGCGGTGAGTGAGCCACCAGCGCCGTCCGTCGATTGGTCGAAGGGGCGCGTGCCCAGGTAGCTGGAAGAACGCTCGAGCAGCCGCACTTCGGCCGGGGTAGCCCAGGCAAACAAGGACGTCAGGGTGGCATCCATCTCTTTGTCGAGAAGGTGCGTCTGCCACGCCTCTTCGGTGAGGGTGCCGGGAATCTCGTCGAGCGGGAAGGGCGGGTAGCCCGCGTACAACTCTTCTTCCTCTCCTTCGAGCGGCACCAGCTGCGCCATGACGTCGACCGCGCACCATGCAAGATCGTACGAGCCGCGACGCAAGAACAGGTCGTGCAGGGCGGAATAGGTGGCGGCTTCGAACGGTGCATACTGCACGCGCCTGCGCGCCTGCGCGATGGCGCCGTCGAGATCGCCGAGCAGCAAGTTCAGCTCGACGACGATCCGGTGCAGCTCTTCGTCGGCTGGGTTGCGGGTGAGCGCCGCCTGGAAAGCCTCGAGCGCGTGGTCGTTGTTGCCGAGGCGGTCCCGGTACACCAGCCCGAGCTGCTTCCACAATGCCAGCTCGAGCGCCACGCTGGCGCTGCCTTTCGCGCGGAGTAGCATCTTCCGGTACGACTTTTCGAGGCCGTTCCAGTCGCGTCTGTCGGTGAGCATGCGCACCAGTTTCTCGAACGCCTGCAGGTACCCGGGGCTTGCGTCCAGGATCCGATCAAGTGCGGCGGCCGCGCTCGCCGGATCGCCGAGCTCTTCGGCGTAGAGTGCAGCCAGCTCGAGGAGCAGCTCGCGCGCCTTGTCGGGCGTTTCGGCGCCGTCACTCAACGTCGCCAGCACCTCGGCGAGCTTCGGCCACTCCTCGACCTCGCGGTAGGCCCAGGCCAGCGTCTCGAGCAGCCAGCCGTCGTCGGGCCGCAGCACGCGCGCTTCCTCGAAGGCCTCCGAAGCCGCCCGCACGTCGTTCAGGCGCCGCGCCCACATGTCGCCGGCATCGGCGAGCAGGCGAAAGTGCAAGTCTTCTTCGGCCAGCGGCAGCATGCGCGCGTGCTCGATTTTGATGACCGCGAGCCGCTCCCACATTTCTTCGGCCTCGAAGATCTTTTCGAGCGCCTCGAGCGGCTCCGTGTCGTTCGGGCTTTGGTCGTGGGCTTGTTCCAGCGTGGTGATGGCATGCCGCGCATCGCCCGCGGCGTACTGAGCCTCGGCCAAGCGGACCAGGCCGCCGGTGCTGATGCCTTCGGCTTGCTTGGCCACGCGCGCCAGGTGCTCGCGGGCGATGCCAATCTTGTCGGGACTGGTGCGCGTCGCGACCTCGAGCAAGTCGGAGCGCGCGCCCGCGTCGGTCTCTGCCTCGTCGTAGGCGGCCATGGCCGCGTGCAGTGCTTGATCCATCTTGCCGAGGGAGGCCGCCGTGCGCGTGGCGAGCCGAAGCATATGCAGCGTACGCGGCCCGTCTTGCTCCCGGCGCGCGGCCGCAACGAGTGGCCCGAGCAGCGGCTCTATCGCGCGGAAGTTGCCTTGTTCGACGTGCCAATCGAGCAGGGCAGCAGCGGCTTCCTCGCCGGTCGGATCGGCGGTGTGCGCGGCGCCGTAGGCCTCCAGGGCGCCCGAAAAGTCCCCGGCCTCGCGGCGCTCGCGACCGAGCTGCGTGTAGAGCTCGGCAGCCTCCGCTTTGTCGTCGGTCAGCTTGGCGCGGCGTTCCAGAAAATGCCGGGCACGTTCGTCGGCGCCGCCGCTGCGCGCAAGTCGTTCGAGTGCAGCGTGCACCGGTCGGTTGCGCGGATCGAGCTCCAGCGCGCGCTCGTACTGCGTGCGGGCCAGCTGCGGCTCGCTGCGGTGTTCCAGCTCCTGTCCGAGCCCTTCGTAAATACGCGCGGCCTCGCGCTTGTCTGGAGTCACCTCGGCCAAACGAGCGCCGAACGAGATGGCCTCGTCGAGCATCGACAGCGTCTCGGCCAGGCGCCGCAGCTCCCCGAGGGCGCGTCGGTTCTTCGCGTCGACGGTGAGCACCATCCGGTACGCTTCGAGCGCGCTTTCCAGGTCGTAGGCGCGCTTTTCGAGCACGTCGCCCGCGGCGAAGAGCAGGTCCATCTTGGCGCGCGGCGCCGTCAGGATGCCGGCGCGCCGTTGCATGACGCGGGCGACTTCGGACCAGTGGCCGAGCGCCTCGTAGCAGCGTTCGAGCGCGGCCAGCGCCTTGGCGTTCTGCCCGTCGATCAGCAAGGCCTCTTCCAGGACACTGGCCGCGGCATCTGGGTCCACGAGCTCTTTTTCGAGCGTTTCGGCGAGGCGGATCAGCGGCTCGAGGCGTTCCTTCGGCGACGCCGCGGCGGCCACCATGCGATCCAGCACGTCGCGCAGGCGGGCGGGGTCGCCGGCTTCGCGTAGCGCCCGCTCCAGGCCGCGCAGCGCATCGAAGTGATTCGGCGATTCTTCGAGCACCGCTTCGTAGTGAGGCAGCGCTTGGCCGCGCGCAGCGAGAGGGCCTTCGAGCAGCTCGGCCAGTGCAAGGTGCACGCGAATCCGGTCGTCGGGACGAGTGAGCAGAGGCAGCGTCTCGTCCAGCAGCTGGCGCTGTTGCTGCGTATCGCCACGGGCCCGTGCTTCGTTGGCTTTGCGCTCGAGCACCGTGGGGTGGCCGGGGGCGATTTCGGAAAGGCGAGAGAACACCTCCGCCGCGATGTCACGACGACGTAGCTCCTGGTTGTTCCAGCGGAACAGCAGCGCGAGGTAACCGGCCCGCAGCGCGGGATCGCCCGCCTGGTCGCTGATCTTCTTGAGGCGGCGTGTCGCTTCGGACCACTTGGACTTGGAGTGCACGCCGAGCGCGTGCGCAGCGCGCTCGATGCCGATGGCGGCCTCCGGCAGATCCGGAGACAGGACGAGGGCGTCGAGGAACGTGAAGAAGGAACGCTCGTACTCCGCCAGCTGTTCGTGCAAAATCGATGCAGCCTGCACCAGATGCTGCAGGCGCTCGCCCTCGTCGCGGCTGGCCGAGGACGAGTAGAGCTCGACCAGCCGGGGCCAATCTTTTCGTTCGA
>JAYUXI010000097.1:0-5134 GCA_043753085.1 Myxococcales bacterium
GGCTGCCGACGGATCGGCGGCCTTGGCGACGCTGCGGCGCTTCACGACGGTAGGGCGGATGCGCTCCTCGACGACGTCGTGATTCTTTTGCTTGTCCAGGTGGCGCTTGAGCCGTTCGACCATTTCGGGGTCGACCGAGCTCATGTGATTGCGAACCTCCGAAACGCCGATCGCCTGGAACATGGACACGAGCGCCTTTGGCTCGACGTTCATTTGTTTGGCGACCTCGTACACGCGAACCTTGCTCATCGAACCTCCGGAGACTTGCATTCTTCACCCTTCCACTGCCGAGACTCGGTCTCGGGCACGTGAGCGCGTGCGCTCGGGGCTGTATCTATCGTGGCGGGTGTAAGTATCGACATCGTGTGGATGGCATCGGCGAAGGCAGATGCCAGCCGACCGTCGGTCATGGCGAAGATGGCGACTTCGTTGCGACCCAAAAGAGCGCCCAGTCGCGCTCGGGTTGACCACGCGACGGCGCGGCCGGCGGCGACGGCCGCCTGGACTTCGTGAGAGCTGGCCACGCTGCCGGCGTCGCAAGCGACGACGACGAGTGCCGGCGGAGAACCTTCGAGCTCGGACAGGCGGGTCTTGACCGCGTCGGCGCCAACCTCGACGCGGCGCAGGCGATGCGCCGAGCCAACGAAGCTCTCGGCGCGGCGGGTGAGGGCAGAGACGATGGCAGACGCCAGCGCGGCCTGCGGGGCGCGCATGGCGCGCTTGAAGTTGCGGGAGAGGCCGCGCTCGGCCTTGCCCAGGCACGCGGGCGTGGCGTGCACGTGGGCGCCGCGACCGAACGAGCCACCGGCTGCGTCGACCACGACGTCCATGGCGTCGATCCCGCCTGGTGCGACCTCCGAGAGCTCCGAGAGCTCCGAGAGCACCAAGCGCACGAGGTCGCCCGCAGGCGCTCGTTCGCTGCAGCCTACACACGTGCGCAGAGGCACGCGAGGCGAGTTGGTGCTTGAGGAGGTCATACCGGTAGTTTGCATGCCATCTGGGACGCGAGAAAGGGAACGGGAAAAAGGCGCGGCTTCAGACAGTGGCGCTGCTCGCTCTCGGAATGGAGGCGCCCGCGAAGAGCTCGGACTCCTGGCTGAGGAACTGGGCCGCGCCTTGCTTTACGATGCGGGCCTTCTTGATGCCAAGTCTGGTCTTCGTGCCGAGGCGTTCTTCGTCTTCGCGGCGGACGTCCTCGACGGTCTTGTAACCAGCCTCTTCGAGGATCTGGGCGGTGCGCTCGGTGACTCCGCGGACGCACACGAGGCGCTCGTGGTCGCTGAGCTGCTCGGTCTTGAGCTTCTCGCGAGCGTGGCTGACGCGTTCTTCGCGGAGACGCTCCACGGCGCTCTCGGCCGACTTGCGGATGGTCGAGGCGCTGTTCGCGTCGGCCAGGCCGGGGATCGACATGAGCTCTTCGTCGGCCGCATCGGCCAGCTCGTCCAGCGCCCGGAAGCCCATGCGGTACATGCTGCGGGCGACTGCGTCGGAGACGCCGTCGATGAGTTGCAGCTCGAGGATGGCTTGCTCTTCCATCTGGCGGAACTTGGCTTCGCTGATGATGTCGAGCTTCCAGCCGGTGAGCTCGCCGGCGAGGCGGACGTTCTGGCCCTTGCGGCCGATGGCGAGCGAGAGCTTCTCGTCCGGAACGACCAGCTCCATGCGGCCACGGGCTTCTTCGACGATGACCTTGTTGACCTCGGCCGGCTTGATGGCCTCGCAGACGAAGCGGGCCGGATCGCGGTCCCAGAGCACGATGTCGATCTTCTCGTTGCGGAGCTCCTGCACGACGGCTTGGACGCGGGCGCCCTTCATGCCGACGCACGCGCCGACGGGGTCCACGTCCGAATCGCGCGACGCCACGGCAATCTTGGTCCGCTCACCGGCTTCGCGGGCGCACGCCATCACCTTCACGATGCCTTCGTAGATCTCGGGCACTTCGGCCTCGAACAGCTTCTCGACCAGGCGGGGATCGGTGCGCGAGAGAATGACCTGCGGGCCGCGGGCCTCGCGGTCGATGTCCTTCACGTAGGCGACGATGCGATCGCCGGGGCGGTAACTCTCGCGGCGGGTTTGCTCGCGGTAGGGCAGGATCGCTTCGGTGCGGCCGAGGTCGACGATGAGCGACTGGCCCTTCTCGAAGCGGCGCACGACGCCCTTGATGAGCTCGCCCTTCTTGTCCTTGAACTCCTGGTAGACGAGATCGCGCTCCTCGTCGCGCACGCGCTGGATCAGCACCTGCTTGGCGGTCTGGGCGGCGATGCGGCCGAACTGCGAGCGAGCTTGTTTGAGCTGCAGCAAGTTGCCGAATTCCTTGTCTTGCTGGGCGGCTTTGCGCGCGTCCGACGGGTGCCAGAAGATCTGGAAGCCGAGCTCCTCGCCGAGCTCCGCTTCGAGGCCGTGCTCTACCGCGTCTTCCAGGGAGATCTCGCGCTCTTCGTCGGAGGGATCGTCGACGACGGTCATGTACTGGAAGAGATCGATCTGGCCGGTGGCGTCGTTGAAGCGGGCTTCGAGCTCGCGGGTCTGCCCGAAGACGCTCTGGGCAGCCTTCAGGATCGCTTCTTCGACGGTCTTGACCAGACGATCTTTGTCGATGCCCTTCTCTTTGGCGACGACGTCGATCGCTTCCAAGAGGGAGGGTTCGGCTTGTACGGATTGCGGGGTCGGCATGGATGTTTCCTCAGCGGATCAAGCGGTTTTCTTGCTCGTTTTGCGAGCGGATTTCTTGGCCCCGAACTCGAACACGAGGCGCGCTTCGGCGACGTCGTCGAGGGAAAAGGGGAAGGAGTGGCCGCCATCGACGACGCACCACGAGCCGGCGGTTCCAGACGCGTCGGCTTCGAGAATGCCCGTGACGACGCGTTCGCCCTTGGCAGATTTCGCGGCGGTTGCGCTGCTCGGCGAGCCGCTCGACGACGGTGCGGCCGAAGGGAGCATGGGGCTGCGGAATTTCACCTTCACGAGCTTGCCAGTGAAGCGCTCGTAGTGGGCTTCGCGGCGGAGGGGGCGCTCGATGCCGGGGGAGCTGACCTCGAGGCTGTAGCGATGCCCGACCATCTCCGACACGTCGAGCGCGGGCGAGAGCTCGCGGGCCACGTTCGAGCAGAGCTCGAGGCTGACCGCCGCGTCTTCCGTGGAGAGCTTGCCCGCGGCGCTGCCCTGCTTCTCGACGAGCACCCGCAGGACCCAGCCACCGGGCTCGCTGGCCCATTCGAGCTCGGCGATTTCGCCGCCATGCGCGCGCACGATCGGCTCCACGATGGGGTCGAGGGTGCTGAGGTCGAGGGCGATTTTGCTCATCGTGACGGGGAAGACAGAGGAATCGGAGACAAAAAAAACGCGGTCCCAGGCGGGTCCGCGCGCTCACCTGACAGGAAACCCTGATCAGAGTGGTGTGCTGAATCCGGCCAAGCCCCGTGGCTTGGTGGCGGCCGCTGGTCTAGCTCGGGAAAGGCACGCGCGCAAGCTCTCCTGGTTCGCTCGCAAGCTCGTGCGCCGTCGCGATCCGCCGCCGACCCGGAGACAGTTCGCTTCGACGTCATCGCGCTTTGCCCGTGCGTGGCGAGCGGGCAAGGACCTCGGCGACTTGCGCAGCGGCTCCGCTGCCCGGCGCGGGAAGCTACCACGCGCTGTTCCGCGGCCCTGGCTGGATCCGCGCTTTGCTCCCAACGGAAATCGCTGGGGGCGCGCGTTCGTGACGACGCATTTTCTCGCGGTCCCGTTCACGGTGTGGAGCTGGCAACGGCCGCACCGAAGCTGCCGATCTGCGCCGCTTGCGAGCTCTCGACATCGAAGCGAATCTCACGCAGGAGCTCGTCGTGGAGAGCCATTCGGGAGAAGGCGGGGGAATGCACGAAAGTAACCAGATGCGCGTGGTTGCGCGTGGCTTCGGCTGCAAAGCCTCGTTCGCGAACGAGCGGCGCACGCGTCGACCAGTCGGTGAACTCGTGGAGTGCAGGATCGGGGGCGTCTGCCGCGGCGTCGCCGAACCCGTCGCGCAGGGCGATGTCGAAGTGGGCCGCCACGTGCTCGTACACCCGCACCAACCACGCCGCTTCGGTCCGGACCGTGGACGAGGACGCGCCCGACTCGACCACGGCCGCCGCGCGTCCCGCTTCGTGGTAGTGCGCGCGGAGCCGGAGAAGCGCAGCTTGCGTGTGGAGATCCTCTGGCCACGGCGCTGCGACGGTCGAAGCAGTCGCGGCGTCCTGCGGCGGCTGCCCCGGCGTGTGCTCGTCGTGACAGCCGAGCACCTGCAGCGCAAGGAAGACAGCCACGAGAGCGCGGCTCACGAACGCACCCGATGGAGGTAGGCGTCGTGCGCCTCGAGAAACGCATGCAGACGCTCCGTGTAGTCCGGGCCCACCGCGGCCACCACACTCGGCCTCGCCATCAGGGCAGCCCGCCACCGAGTCAGACGCGGGCGGTCGCGGAACAGACCAGGATCCCGGATGCGGTCGAACACCTCGAAGTACCGGAACACGGGACCGAAGACCGCGTCGACGAGACCGAACGCGTTGCCCCGAAACCAAGGGCCATCACCCAGCGCCGCTTCGACGCGCGCCAGCTTTTGCTCCAGGCTCGCGACCTTGGCAAGAAACTGCGCTTCGGTCTGCGCCGTCTCGTACCCCCAAAGGTCGGCGAGGACGGCAGAGCCCAGCTCCATGAAGGCGCGTTCTTTCGCCCGAGCCAGCGGCGTCTCCGGGTGCATGCGGGGCGGCGCAGTCTCGTCGAGGTATTCGCAGATGGCCGAAGACTCGAAGAGCACCTCGCCGTCGACGCGCAGGAGCGGGATCGTGCCGAGTGGACCGAGGTCCACGAACCACGCCGGCTTGTTGGCCAGATCGACGAAGGTTTGTCTGTAGGGTACCCCTTTTTCGCGCAGGACGATCGCAACCCGCTGCACGTACGGGCAGAGGTGATGGCTCACCAGCTCGAGGGTGCTCACGCCGGCACCTGCGCGTGCAGCGGGATGGATCGCTTGGGTGCACCGAGAAAGAACCGCGTGGCCAGTGCGATCGGCATTCCAACGAAGAGCGCGTGGCCGACGACGCCATTCAGAAAGAGCGGCCACGAAAACGGCGCCGCGGGGATGCGCGAGAGCGGGATGACGACGAGGTTCATGACCGCC